>JAPUIM010000001.1 GCA_027297025.1 Bacteroidota bacterium
GAGCGATCTTGTGAATGTCGTCGTACTCCCCACTACTTTTATCGATCCATTCAGGGGTGAACTCCGCCGAGTTATAAAAGGGCAGTGTATCTACTTTTTTTTGTGTTTCCGAAACGGAACCACATGCACCTATCAGTAGTAACCCAAGGAGGTAAATAAAGATGAACTTAGTTGAGCGATGCAACTTCTTTATTTTTTACAGGGCGACATTTCTTGAGCCCAATTAGACCAAACCGGCGACCATCCACTACCACGTAATTGGCTAACACCTTGCCATTGACATGCCACCGCCTTTGGCTTCCTGATTCATGCCCACTTTCAAAGTGATAGTACTTGAACAGCTGGCCATTGTCGTACCATACTTTTAGCTCACCATGATGGACCCCATCTTTAAACAGGTACTCAAATTTCTTTTGGCCTTTAGGCCACCATCCCAAGTGCCTCCCCTCTTTTTCTCCGACTTGATAGAACCTTTGAAATTGCAAACTGCCGTTGGAATACCAAGCGGTGGAAGTGCCTTCTTTTCTGCCATTTAGATAGCCCGTTTTTTGTTGAAGTTGCCCGCTGGGATGATAGGAAACGATCCATCCGAAATAAGGCCTTCCGTCAAGCTTTTGTATTCGATTATTTTTGGTCAGCGCTTGGTTGGATTTTAGCGTGACTATCTCAGGTATCTCCGGATCCTGAGTGCAGCTCCAAACCAAAACAAGGAGCACCAAGACCGCTCGTCCCCGTAGAATGTTTGTACTGTTATTATGGTGTTTCCTGCCAATCATTTAAAATAAGGGTCATTGCGTCACTGTACCGGATGTGCCAAAAAAACCATCACCATTAATGTAAGGGTCTGCATCCGTAATGTGGTAGTGATAAATACCATCGGGATAATCTGCGGTTGCATGGCTGTGACCATGAAAATCATCCAGGTCCGCGTTGGTTACTGCATCTCCGTCTTCCATGGGCCCATAAACTGGAAAACCATCCAGCAAAAATCCCAAAAAAGCATCGCTTCCTTCAATATCAGTCAAATACAAGGGCTCGAGATGATAGTGGTAAGCATCATCCATTTGCGGATGTCCATTATATTGGTCAAATGATGCGATTTCATCATCCAAGCCCGAGTTGCCAGCAGCGAACTGGTTAAAAAAAGGTACTCCGTTTATACTAATGCCCATTGGCCCTCCAGGAGTACCCTCGTGGTTGGCTGCTTCCGCAGGATTTAAAGGGATGCGAAATACCCAGTCTTGAACTGCAATATTATTAGGATTTAGCATGAAGTCAGCATTTGTGTTCTCCTCAAATAATGGATCAGACATGTCCCAGTAAGGGCTGGGGTGGTTGGGAATACCTTCGCTCTCAATCACAACAAAATCTCCATCCATTTCTATTTGAATCGACTCATCAAACATCGTGAAAACTTCAGGAAGGCCACCACCACCCGGGGGATTATCATTGTCGGCTATGGTAACAGTAGCAGTATTCTGATCCCCAACTGTCACTCCCTGGGGCAATCCGTCAGAATCGAGTGTGATAATAATTTCCTCATCTTCCTCATCATCCATGTCATCAATTATTTCCAGTTCAATCCCAGCCTGGGAATCACTTTCCGAAATTTGAACTGAACCCGGTAAGGGAGCAAAATCCTGACCTGATACAGCAGTTCCTGATAATGTGTAAGATATGGTAATGGCCCCCCCCCGATTCATTGGACGAGTTTAACTGTATATTGAATTCGATATCTCCGGTATCACCTTCTCCTGCGCTGCCGTCAACACTGGCAATAGTCACGGTGGCAGTAAAGGATGTTTCTGAATCATCACTGCCGCACCCAAAAAAACCTGTAAAAATAAATACTAATAAGGTAAATAATAAAATTCTGTAAATTTTCACGGTGATAGTAGTTTGTTAGATAAGTAAAGTATAATTGGTGAAGTCATTAAGCCACCATGACCCTAAATTTAGATATTGAAAGGGAAAATAGACCTTAAATCATTTAAATTATTTCTGGGCTTTTGTGGATGCTGTTAAAACCTACAAACATGGATAAAATATCAATTTGTATCGTAGGCTTGGGAAGAGCCGGTCGGTTTCACCTTGATTCTATTCTAAAACTCAACCAGTTTGAGCTTTTATACATCGTTGATCCTGTAAATAAAAGAAAAGATATCAATAACGATCTTCCTGAAAATGTGGTGTTTACTGCTTCATTGGATGAGGCTATTTCAAATCCAAACCTTGATGCGGTTATTGTTTCATCTCCAACCCAAAGTCATTACGATTATATCATCCAGGCATTGGAGAATGGCAAACATGTTTTCACAGAAAAGCCATTGGGAAAATCATCCGAAGACATAATCAAATGCTTTGATTTAGCTTCGGATAAAAACCTGGCTCTTTATGTTGGCTTTCAAAGGAGATATGATGTTAATTTCAATGAACTCAAGGCTCAAATCAACCAATTTGGAGCACCACGGATGATCAAGATTAGTTCAAGAGATAACCCCAAACCATCCATTGAATACCTGAAAAATTCAGGTAATATATTCCATGATATGCTGATACATGATTTTGACATGCTTATATACCTTCTTGGCGAACGTATTCCGGAATCAGTTTATGTATTAAGTCATGCCTATGATCCGGAAATCGCTGCGATACCCGATTTTGATACGGTGGTTGTATCTATAAAATATGCTGATGGTTTAATGTGCACCATTGATACCAGCAGGACATCTCCCTATGGATATGATCAACGGATTGAAATTTTTGCCGAAGAAGGTATGGTCATTGCTGAAAATCAAAGGAATAATACCGTAGAAATTCATACCGAGACCGGTAAACAGCAAGCACCGGCTAATTATTCATTTCCAACGCGTTATGCAGATTGTTATTTGAAAGAAATTATTCATTTCGGTGAAGGAATTTATCATGGTGAGAACTTTAATATAACCAAAAGGGAATGTATTTTGGCCCACCAAATCGCAGAATCATGTCATGAATCTGCACAAAAAAATACAGCAATAAATTTTAAATTCTGGTATGACCATTGAGGCGCTGATTACAGGGTATTTTCACATGGTTTTAAAAAATTACCTATTCTTTTGTCCCTTTTTAATCTCTTCCTACGTCATGATCCTGAAAACACTAAACATCAATAAATCATGACAAAGTATCTTTATTTATTCAGAGGTGGAGATGCCAGAAGAGCATCTCAGTCACCAGAGGAAATGGAAGCCCATATGGAATTATGGAAAAACTGGATGGGTGGTCTGGCAGGGAATGGACAGTTGGTTGACGGACTTCCCCTTGCTCAGGAAGGAAAAGTAGTAGAAAAAGCAGGAGAAACCATTACCGATGGTCCTTTTGCCGAAGGCAATGAAATAGTGGGAGGATATCTGATCCTGAATTCCAACAATCTGGACGAGGCGATAGAAATTTCCAAAGGTTGTCCTATTTTTAAGCATGATGGAACAGTAGAAGTCAGGGAAATCATGTCCATGTAAATCAAGGCTTTATGGAGCATGATTTAAAAAATATTGAGAGTTCCTGGAATATTTAGAACTTGGCAGTTATAAAAGGAAATCGCTTATTTCGATAAAGTCATGCTCCATAATAGGATTCAAGATAAAATCGATCATTGGTTCAGGCATGAATATAGTCGCATATTGTCCTTGTTTCTCTCCAAATACGGAGCAGAAAATATTGAATTAATTGAAGATGCTATTCAGGAGGCTTTGTACAAAGCCATGAAGGTATGGAGCTATCAAAAGTCACCTGAAAACCCATCCGGCTGGATTTTCAAAGTTGCTCAAAACCATTTATTCGATCAATTTCGAAAAAACCAATTGAACCTCAAGCACCCGGATGAACCTAATGAAGAGCAACCGTATTTAGAAAATTCGGGTATCAATGATGAGACACTACAACTTCTATTTGCCTGCTGCCACCCTAAACTAAAATCTCATGAGAGCATCATTTTATGCTTGAAATTTGCCACAGGTTTTGGACTGAATGAAATT
>JAPUIM010000010.1 GCA_027297025.1 Bacteroidota bacterium
ATTATTATCGGGATCAGCTTTTCCGGGATCGCTTCTTCCCGGGATGAAACTGCCCAGTCCCCATTTTCAACAATCTTCACCAAAAGTGAATCCCAAGAATTTTCCAAAGTCAAAGTAAATGCTTCAAAGATTTTCCGGAAAATGATAGAAAAAATTAACTGATTTTCTCCTCCTTTCCATAAATTCCCCTTTTAATATTTTCCAATGAAAATCGGTCTGTTGTCCGATACTCATAGTTTCCTTCACCCCAGGGTGTTTAAACATTTTGAGCATTGCCATGAAATATGGCATGCAGGGGATATCGGTCAACCCGAGATATTGAAACAACTGCAAGATTTTAAGCCCCTTAGAGCAGTCTATGGAAATATCGATGGTGGTGTTATCCGGAAATCATGTCCTGCGCATCAGCGTTTTGAGGTAGAAGGTTTTCGAGTTTGGATCACCCATATAGGCGGTTACCCCCCAGGTTATAACAAGGAGGTAAAGAAAGAGCTATTGCAGATGAAAACCGATATATTTATTTGTGGGCATTCTCACCTGTTGAAAATTCAAAGGGATCCTAAGCTGAGCGATATGCTGTATATTAATCCCGGTGCAGCAGGTAAGCAGGGATTTCACAAAGTCCTCACCCTGGTCAGATTTGACTTGAAAGATGGTTCTTGCCAAAATATGCAAGTGATAGAATTGGGTAAGAGAGGAGAATTGGAACAGCTATAAACCAAAAGACCCGGACTGGTCCAGGTCTCACCTCTATTTCTTGGCGGCTGACTTCTTGGCTGGCTTTTTTGCTTTTGTTTCCTTTTTTTTGGCGGAAGCCTTTATGATCTTTTCAGCCGGTGCCTTTTTAGCTGCGGGTTCCTTTTTCTCTGCTACCTTGGTTTCAGCTACTTCTTCCTGTGCCTCAACTTTAACCTTTTCTACCCCAGCTACTTCATCGATAACTGCTGCTTTTTTATCAGTTTTTGAAAGAGCTTTTTTCCCTTTTTGGGCAAATTCATTTTTGATCTTTTCAATATCTACCTGTTTGATCACAGGTTTGCTATTTAGAAACTGGATTTTGCGGATCTTGTTGGTAGCCCTGCTTTTGTTCTTCCTGTCTTTTCTTTTTAGTCTGGTAATAGCCATTGTTTTTTCAATTTCAAACGAGGTGCAAATTTAACCGGATTGTACTAATTTCCGAGCATTCAAACAGATAAATTTAGCGGCACTTGGAAGCCACTTCCAAGTCGACATCTTTTTGTAGCTTTGACAAAATTTTTGCCCATGGTAACCCAAAAACCAGCCATACCTAAAGGAACCAGAGACTTCGGTCCTGCAATTATGGTTCGGCGGAATTATATTTTGGAAACCATCAAGAAAACATACCAGCAATTTGGCTATTTACCCCTGGAGACACCAGCCCTGGAAAATATTTCGGTTCTTACCGGCAACTATGGTGATGAAGGAGATCAATTATTGTTCAAGATCCTGAATAGCGGAGATTTTTTATCTAAAGTAGATAAAGCAGACATTGACCAAGGATACAAAAAGCTGTTGCCTAAAATCTCCAACAAAGGCTTGAAATACGATCTTACCGTACCATTCGCCCGATTCGTGGCCATGAACCGTCATGAGATCAATTTTCCTTTTAAAAGATATCAGATACAACCGGTATGGAGGGCAGATAATCCCCAAATGGGCCGGTACCGGGAATTCTACCAGTGCGATGCCGATGTGATTGGCAGTGAATCTCTAATCTGCGAAGCGGAAATCATATCCCTGATCAACCAGATACTCAACCAGTTGGGCATTCATGATTTCATCCTCAAAATGAACCATCGTTCGATCTTGGCGGGAATATCAGAAGAAATTGGAGCTCCGGATAAAGTGGCTGTGTTATGTGTAGCCATAGACAAATTGGAAAAGATTGGCCAGGAAAAAGTATCACGGGAACTGGAAGCCAAGGGATTTACCCCTAATTCCATCACCCGGCTGTTTGAGATATTGGAAGTCAGTGGTACCAATCAGGAGATCCTTTCAAAATTAAGCCAATTATTAAAAAAATCGACACCGGGCACCGAGGGTTTAAAAGCCATCCAGCAGATCTTTGCTTATGCTGATAATCTGGTAATTGGCGATCATAGAGTGCAGTTTGACCCTTCCCTGGCCCGGGGATTGTCTTATTATACGGGGGCCATTTTTGAAGTGCAAGTGAATAACCAAGAAATTGGAAGTATAGGGGGCGGCGGAAGGTATGACGACCTCACCAGTATATTTGGCCTTCCAGGTGTGTCGGGAGTAGGGTTTTCGTTCGGTGTCGATCGGGTTTACGATGTTATGGAAAAATTGCAATTGTTTCCGGAATTCCAAAATACTCAATCGCAAGTACTGGTGACAATATTTGACGATACTACAGTGATCCATGCATTACAAATAGTAAGAGAATTAAGGAAACAAGGTCTGACAGTGGAGATCTTCCCCGATACGGTGAAGTTGAAAAAACAGTTAAATCATGCCCACAAAAAATCCATTCCCTTTGTAATTATATTGGGACCGGATGAAATTGCCAACAACCAATTAACTTTAAAAAATATGGCCACTGGCCATCAAACGTCTCAGGATTTGAATACAACGGTAAATCTTATTAACAGTACCCAATCTAAATGAAAGGATTTCATCTGATATCCAGTGAAGTTCTAAATTTCGATGAGATAAAGCATATTCTACAGCAGAATCTCAAGTTAAAACTATCTACGGAAGCAGTAGAAAGGATCCAAAAATGCCGGAATTATCTAGACCATAAAATTTCGCATTCCAAAGATTCAATTTATGGGGTGAATACTGGATTTGGATCCCTGTATAAAAAAAGTATCCCCAATAAAGACCTACATCAACTTCAGATAAACCTGGTAAAATCGCATGCATGTGGGGCCGGAGAAGAAGTACCTCCTGTCATTGTAAAACTAATGCTTCTACTCAAAATCCAATCGTTGGCCTATGGCTATTCGGGAGTACAACTCCAACTTGTAGAACGGCTCATCGATATGTTCAACCATGAAATTCTACCGGTGGTATATGAACAAGGTTCACTAGGAGCTTCCGGAGATTTGGTTCCTTTGGCCCATCTTAGCTTGCCTCTGCTGCACCTCGGTGAAGTTAACTACCATGATGAAAAGAAAGCTGCTTCCGAAGTAAATCAATCACTGAATTGGGAACCCATTAATTTAAAGGCCAAAGAGGGATTGGCCTTGTTGAATGGGACACAATTTATCAGCGCCTATGGCATATGGTGTTTGATCCAGTCTTATCGGTTAGATCAATTGGCGGATATGATTGGCGCCTTGTCATTGGACGCTTTTGACTGCAGGATCGAGCCATTTCATCCACTTATCCATAAAATAAGGCCTCAGAAAGGTCAAATTAAAACCGCCAAAAGTATAATGGAACTACTTGAAGGCAGTGAAATTATTAATAAAGGCCATAAACAGGTTCAAGATCCTTATTCCTTTAGATGTATACCACAAGTACATGGGGCCACCAAAGATGCCATTCATTACGTGTATGAAATATTCCATCTAGAGATCAACGGGGTAACAGATAATCCCAATATTTTTCCGGACGAAGATCAGATCATTTCCGGAGGGAACTTTCATGCTCAACCATTGGCCATGGCCCTGGATTTTTTGTGTATTGCCATGGCAGAAATGGGCAATATTTCCGAACGAAGGACTTATCAATTACTTTCGGGATCAAGGGGCTTGCCGGAATTTTTAGTGGCCCATCCCGGTTTGAATTCCGGATTAATGATCCCGCAATATGTGGCAGCTTCCATTGTTAGTCAAAGTAAGCAGTTGTGCACTCCTGCCTCTGTGGATTCCATTGTGTCTTCCAACGGACAGGAAGACCATGTCAGTATGGGAGCTAATGCTGCCACCAAAGCATTGAGAGTAATTGAAAATACTTTTACCATCCTTGCCATCGAACTAATTTGTGCTACCCAGGCCTTGGAATTCAGAAAACCACTCAAAACATCACCACATCTGGAGAACTTTATTGACAATTTCAGAAATTGTGTGTCGTTTATTGAAGAAGACAGGGTATTGCATCAGGATATTCATGATTCGGTGAATTTCTTGAAATCCTGTAAAATTTAGTTACTGACAATTTTGAACCGACTGGTGAAATATTTATGGGTAGGATGCCTTATATATTCTCCCTTAGTGGTGGAGGGTCAGGAAAAATTGAGCCAAGATGGAAGATTTAAAGTAGATTTTGGCAAGGGATGTAACCCGTTGAGCATAGAAGTGACTAATCTTTCCAATGAATTTACCGGCGATCCGCAATATGCGTTTTTTATTGGTGGACCTCAAACTTTACAAACTACCCATACTTACAACCAAGCAGGAATGTTCACTATTGTACAATTTGGTCCCCGGACCACCAATGAATTGCGGGATACCCTGACCCTTGAAGTGTTTGACCCGGTACCTCCTGAATTCAGTGTGTTGAGTTGTGTAGGGAACAGTGCCTCAGTGGAAATAACAGATACATTTTACAATAGATTTAGAATTTTCTTTACTGCCAAAGACTCCTTCGAGGTGGCTAAAAATGATCCGGTTCCTATTTTCACCTTCTCCGGTACCGGCACTTTTCCTATTAGAGTAAAGGGTATTCTCAATAATGCCAGAGACAATTGTGGTGAGCAAACCAAAACCTACACCTCTATCAGTAATATTTCTCCAGCAAAGATTCTATCATTGGAAGTAATTGGGGCAGATCCAATTGCAGGTTCGATATTATTGCGGTATCAATCGGACCCCGACGTATCCTATGCGTTAGAGATCACTCCTCCCAATCGCACCAGTAATTATTCCATGGTAACAATCTTAACCAATCCCGATAGTGTGGTAGTAGAAGACCTAAATACCAGTGATTTTTTTTATTGTTTTCGAATATCAGCTTTTGATGCATGTCAAGGCTCAAGTCTTCTATCGGATACTGTTTGTTCGGCGGCTATAGGAATAATGACCTCCCAAGACGATAACCAGGTGAATTGGGTGACTTCTACTCCTAATTTCACCAATTTCGAACTGTCCAAGAATGGAAGTTTGTTAAACACTTTTAATGATCCCAATACTACTGGTTATACCGATTCGGAGGTAAGTTGCAAACAGGAGAACTGTTACTTATTGTTTACCACCTACTCCAACGGTATTACCTCGATTACCGATACCGTGTGTGCAATCACTCCTTTTTCTTCCAATAAGCCACCGCGTATCGATCATGTTTCAGCATCGGTAATGGATCAGAACATCCTACTTGATTGGCAGCTTCCGGTTGGAGTGCCTGCTAATAAATTTGAACTTTCACGTCGGATTGATGTACTGGACTTCTCTTTTCTTGATACCGTCGTTACCAACAGTTTTGAAGATAGCGGTCTAAACATCGGGGTAAATAAAATATGTTATAGTATATCATATGAGGATGAGTGTGGAAATGTTTCTGACCCTAGTCTTATGAGTTGTTATATCCGGCTTAAGCGGGCTAGTGAAAACAGGGTGAACCTGCAATTGAGTTGGGACAACTATGGTGGTTGGAGAGCTGGTGTTAATAGATTTGTAGTGGAAAAATTGGATGATCAAGGCAGCATTATCCAGGAATTTGATCAGGGTTCCATCCGTACTTATGAAGAGCCTATTCTTCAGGACCAGCC
>JAPUIM010000100.1 GCA_027297025.1 Bacteroidota bacterium
TTTTATATGAGCTATTTATTAGCTTAGACAAGCTAATTTTAGAAAAAGTTCGATACTTTAATATTATTTGATCAATCTCATGAATACACGAGAAAAAATTCTGCACAAGCACTGAACCTCTTCAACCGGTAGGATTTGCACAAGTATCACAGAGGATGATTGCCGATATGTTGTCCATCAGTGTTGGTAACCTTCGTTATCACTTCAGGACCAAAGAAGAATAATTAATGGCCTTTTATCGTAACATGATCAACGAAATCGAACTTGAATCAAGTGTTAATATAACCAGATGGCAATATCCTAATTGTTTAAAATGCGTTGATTTTGATTAACTTTAAAATAGGTAATATTTATAGTCAGTGATTTCGGATTATAGCATCAACCCCTGGTTACCAATTGTCCTTATCGGGGCGTTAAATGGTTTTATTATCACTTTGGCCCTTTTACTCAGGAAACGCCACCTGGCGAACATATTCCTGGCAATTATGATTGGTTGCTTTTCTTATCAACTTTTCAGTAGTGTCCTTTACCAGACTGATTTGATAAAGAAAGTCCCTTTTATTGTTGGGACCCCTACATTACTCCTTTACCTGATCGGCCCCTCTTTTTACCTTTATATTGTATTGACCCTAAAAAATAAGAATTATCTAAATAGGTCTGATTACCTCCATCTTATACCTTTCCTGATCTGTTTAATAGCTGCCTCCCCTTTCTATTTCCAGAGCAACGCCCAAAAGTTGGCCTATCTTAACAATATTGATCCAAATACTGTAAATATCCCTTTAAAACGGGCTTTCTATTTTTTAGGGCATATTATTCAGACCATCTTTTACCTTATCTTGTCATTCAGAATGGTATTTCATGAGAATATCAAACCCCCTAATTCCAATATTTATGGGAAATTAAAATGGATAAAAAGAGTGTATTTCTCGTTAATGTTATTTGCATTGATCTATGCTACAGAACTGGTCATTTTCATGTTTTTTGACTCTTATTCAGTACAATGGAGAAATATTTTCAATAGCTCAATATCTTTTTTTGTGATCATGATGGGATTCTGGCTATTAAAAGAATCCGATATCCTCACTCACACCAGGTTTAGTTCATCGTTATCATTAGAAGATGAAAAAATTCAAGAGATCAAAAACAAGATAGTGTCAGTATTGGAAGATGAACAACTTTACCTTGACAGTAAACTTACTTTAGGCAGTCTGGGTAAAAAATTATCTATCAATACCTTTTATATCTCAGCAGTTATCAACAAATCATTCGGGAAAAGTTTTAACGAACTGGTAAGTGAATACAGGGTAAACTATGCCAAAAAAATACTCTCTCAAGGTAATTTTAACCAAATGAAATTATTTGCCGTTGCCCTGGAATCCGGATTTAGCAATAAGAACACATTCAACAGGGTATTTAAAAAGATTACCGGAAACACCCCTTCCGAATACAGGTCTTTGACAAAATAATGTCTGTCTATAATGATGTTCCTTGAAAATCACCATTTACCCCAAACCCTGAAGGGTGTGTTGATTTTCAATAACTTCACCCTTTGGGGGTAGGAAAAAGTCATTGAAAGTCCATCGAAATTGATTTTAAAGACAGATTCTAAATAGTGCTTCCCGAAGAAATATTTGGGGTCAATTGATCAATTGACCCTCTATTCTCGTCTTAAAATGGTTATTTATACTTAAATCCATACATAAATGAAAGTCATACAGCCTATTTTCCTGGTATTTTATTCTTTGAGCATATTAGCACAAATAGAATCCGAAAGTATTTTTGATCGCCAATCCATACCAAAAGACATGCAAGGTTCCAGGGGTGTTGCCTGGGGTGACCTGAACCATGATGGTTGGCCGGAGATTATCGTGGCAAACCAAGGCCCGGAAAATAGGGTTTCAGCCAATCATTTATATCTCAATAAATCTGGAAAATCATATGAAATCACTGATCTGTTGATTGACGGGGAGCACTGGTGGAGCGAAGGGGTTTATTTAATAGATGTTGATAATGACCACGACCTGGATGTCTTCTTCGCCACCCAATTTGATAATTTCAATCCACTGTATTTTAATAATGATGGATCCCTGGAACCGGGTGATGCAGGTGATCTTACAAAGGAAAAAACAAATTCCCAGGGAGCGTGCTGGTGTGATTACGATCTGGACGGTGACCTCGATGCCTTTGTATTAAACAAGAATGGTGCGGATGACTTATTGTATGTTAATAATGGCCTTGGAAAGTTCAATAGATCCAAAACAGGGCCTTGGATTGGAAATGGTGGCGATGGCAGGGCTTGTGCCTGGGGCGATTTAAATAATGATAGCTATCCTGACCTGGTAGTCGTCAGTTATGGTGTCCGAAAAAACGGGGAAGTAGTAGGTAAACACCGAAATTATCTATACCTGAGTTCAGGAAAGGGGACTTATCAGGAAATCACTGAAGGTCATTTGGTTACTGAAAAGAACGCCAGTTACGGTGTTTCTTTGATCGACTTTGATTATGACCAGGACCTTGATATTTTCGTTACCAATATTTCCCGAAGTGATGTAAATTATCTTTACAAGAACGATGGTAATGGCAACTTTACCGAGCCTGTGGAAAGCGCATTATCAGATTACACCAACAGGCCGTCAAAAGGGCAAACCTGGGGAGATTTTAACAATGATGGTTTCCTCGATGTTTACATTGCCAATGGAACAGAAAACTTTCCGGAAATCCAAAATTACTTGTTTCTGCAAAACAGTGATCATTCATTCAAGAGGATCTATTCAGATGTATCAGTGATCGACACTAACATCTCAGCAGGAGTTTCCTCCGGTGATTTTAATAATGATGGGCGGCTGGATCTTTTCGTTTGTAATTGGGGTGGTGATGCTGAAAATAATGTATTGTATACCAATGTTAATGCTGAGGGTAATTGGATAAAGATAAATCTGATTGGCTCTAATTCCAATAGCTTTGGCATTGGATCGTGGGTAATCGTCAATACTAAAACCCAAAATGGAGAAAGATTGTTAACCAGACATCACTCTGCTGCCAATGGATACGGCAGTCAAAATGAGCCCATTATTCATTTCGGCCTTGGCAATGTAACTGAAATAGATTATTTGGAAGTGAAGTGGCCCAATGGCGAGGTTTTGAGATTGCAGGGGATTGAACCAAACAAAACATATACTATCACAGAGGGTAAAGGAATTGTAAAAGATCTCTAAAAATGGAAAGAAGAACATTTTTAAAGTTATATACAGTTTTCAATGGAGGGCTGGTACTTGGTTTTCAGGCTTGTACCTCAGATGGTAACCCAAAAGAAGCAGATTTTACAGAGTTTTCCCCATTCATAAAAATAGGTACTGATGGTTCCGTGATTATTATTGCTAAAAATCCGGAGATAGGCCAGGGTATCAAAACTTCTTTACCCATGATAATTGCCGAGGAGCTTTGTGTCAGATGGGAAAAAGTGCAAATTGAGCAAGCAGACTATAATGAAGAAAAATACGGTGGTCAATGGGCCGGAGGAAGTTTTGGAGTACGATTGAATTGGGAAGATATGAGAAAGGCCGGCGCCACAGTAAGAGAGGTGCTTGTTCAAGCTGGGGCCGAGTATTTGAAGGTTAATAAAAGAGATTGCTACGCAGATGATGGCGAGGTTTTTCACAAGCAAAGTAGTAATAAAGTGCCCTATAAAGACCTGGTGGAACGAGCTGCAACAATACCTCTCCCTGAAGAAATCACATTTAAAAACCAAAAAGATTTTAAAATAGTTGGAAAAAGAATATCAGGCGCTGATGTAAATAAAATCGTTGTAGGCCAGCAATTATATGGGATAGATTTTAGGCTGCCGAATATGCTCTTCGCCACCATCAAAAAGTGCCCTTACCACAGGGGAAAAGTTTCCAGGTTTGATGACACCCAAGCCAAATTGGTAACCGGGGTTAAAGATGTTTTTGTTATCGATAATAAAGAATATGGCGGTCATGTGATACTTCCGAACAGCCCAAATTTTATTAACGGAGTCGCCGTTCTGGCTACAAGTACCTGGTCTGCTTTTAAAGCTGCAAATGCCCTGGAAGTTGAGTGGGGCAGGGACGGACAGTTAGCAGATTCAACCGATGAAGCATTTGAGAAATTTCGTGTACAACTTAGCCAACCGGGAGAAGAAGTTAGAAAGGATGGAAATCCGGAGACCGTTTTTGAAAATGCCAAATCAATAATCGAAGCTGAATATGAAGTGCCATTCCTTGCCCACGTCCCGTTGGAACCAATCAATTGCACGGCTTCATTTACAGAAAATTTGATCGAAATATGGGCCCCGACCCAAAATCCGGGGGCGATAAGTGAAGCGATATCTAAAATCTTCAAGTTCGATCCTGAAAATATCAGAATTCATATGTTGCGTGCAGGTGGTGGTTTTGGAAGAAGATATTATATTGATTATGCAATTGAAGCAGTATTGCTGAGCAAACTCAGTAAAACCCCTGTTAAAGTAGTGTGGTCCAGGGAGGACGACATAGGTCATGATTATTATAGGCCCGGAGGCGTGCACAAGCTCAAAGCATCTCTGGATGAAAATAACAAAATATCTGGTTGGTATCACAAAATTGCCAATTCATCCAGGGTTACCTGGCTGGAACGGGATGGTTCGCCTTCCGGTACTGAATTGGATGGGTATGAATTTCCCGCTGGATTTGTCGATAACCTGTTATTAGAATACAATGAAGTAAAATCGAATATTCCCATAGGCCAATGGAGGGCAGTTTCCCATTCTTCCAATGTGTTTGTAGTTCAATGCTTTTTGGATGAAGTGGCTATTAGCATCAACAAAGATCCGGCAGATTTTCTGGCCGATTTCATTGGTCATGAGCAGGCAGTCCCGGTATTTGGAAATTTCAAGCTGGATGCCGGCAGGCTCAACAAGGTGCTCTCCCTGGTGGTAGAGAAAAGCCAGTGGGGCAGAAAACTTCCCAAAGGGCAAGGTTTAGGCATTGCAGCCAGCTATAACCAGGGAGCATTTGTTGCTGAAGTAGCAGAAGTATCGGTAAATAGAAATGGATCATTAAAAGTAAAGAAGATATTTGTAGCAGTCGATTGTGGTATCGTAGTAAATCCATCAGGAGCAGAAGCCCAGGTACAAGGAGGGATATTAGAGGGGCTTAGTGCGGCTCTTTTTGGTGAGATCACCACTAGAAATGGAAGAACTGAAGAGAGCAATTTCCATAATTACAAGTGGTTGAGAATTAACCAAGTGCCTGAAATTGAGATTTATTTTATGAAAAGTGATGAAGCTCCAAGGGGCTTGGGCGAACCGCCTTTACCTCCACTTGCCCCTGCTGTTTGCAACGCAATTTTCCAGGCCACTGGTAAACGCGTCAGAAAATTGCCTATTGAATCAAATGATTTGAGATGGAGCTAAACACTTTTGGAATGCTTACTCCCCTTTAACACCTCCGGCAAAATCCTGAACACAGTTAGTGCCATAGGATTTGTGAGGTCTAATAGCTACCCCAATTACTTTGTAATCGGGGTTAAGTATGTTTTTGCGATGGCCCAAATCAGAAACACCTTCGTCAATCAAAAGTCCCATCACGATATCAAGTGGGGAATACAGACCATAGGCACAATTCTCTCCAATGGTTACTTCCCATCT
>JAPUIM010000101.1 GCA_027297025.1 Bacteroidota bacterium
CCTGTATACCAAAACTGTTCAACAAGCCCATCAGGGAGCCGATTTGGATTTTCTGGTAGGTAAATCCGGCTCCAAGGTAAAAAGGGATGTACATTGATTTAACTACTGCGAACAAAAATCCAACACCTAAATGAAAAGTCGAATTCAGATATTGTTACCAATTATTTTTATTGGACTCATGCTTTCATGCACTAATGGTACCAAGGAAAAGCTAGAGGAGAAAGAGACTTCTGAATGGACTTCCCTGTTCAATGGCCGAGACTTGACCGGTTGGGACACTTTTCTAAGCTACCAGCCAGATACAGGGGATACCAGCATCATAGGTGTCAATAAGGATCCGGAGGGCATTTTTTCAGTGGTTAATGGCACCATCAGAATATCCGGAAAAATTTGGGGTGCGCTTACTTCAGTTGATGAATTTGATAATTTTCATTTGCGATTTCAATTTAAATGGGGTGAGAAAAAGTGGCCTCCACGGGATCAAAAAAAACGGGATAGTGGTATTCTTTATTACTGCGTAGGACCACACGGAGCACAAAGTGATCACTGGATGAGAAGCCATGAAAGCCAGGTTCAGGAAGGAGATTGCGGGGATTACCACAGTCTGGATGGAGCTTTGATAGATATAGAAGCAACTGAAGTTAAACTGGATGACGAAGTGAATCTGAAATACACTCCGGGTACCAAAACCATAGTAGGTGTTCATCAGCGGGTTCTAAAATCGGAAACCAATGAAAAGCCAAATACAGAATGGAATACGATGGAAGTGATAGCCAAAAAAAATGGTGACATTACTCATATTGTCAATGGGAAAGTGGTGTTTAAAGCTTCCAATTCCAGACAAACCGTCAACCAGCAGGAAGTGCCATTGCTAAAAGGAAAGATCCAATTTCAATCGGAAGGTGCAGAAGTATTTTATAGAAACATTGAAATAAAGCAGACAGACCTACCCTAAAAGATATGAGCATCAGAATCGTAGATATAGAAGCAAAGGATATTCGATTTCCCACTAGCAGGTCCCTGGATGGTTCTGATGCCATGAACCCGGATCCTGATTATTCTGCAGCCTACGTAATATTAAAAACAGACCAACCTGATGGCCCTTTTGGCCATGGGCTCACCTTTACCATCGGGCGGGGCAACGAACTCTGTGTCAAAGCAATTGAGGCGATGCGATACCTGTTGGTGGACAAGGAAGTAGACACCTTTTTCAATGACATGGCCGGGTTTTGGCAGATGATCACCGGCGACAGTCAACTGCGTTGGTTGGGGCCGGAAAAGGGAGTGATCCATTTGGCCACCGGGGCCGTAGTAAATGCGGTATGGGACCTTTATGCAAAAATAGAGGGTAAACCACTTTGGAGATTATTGGCAGATAAAAGTCCCGAGGAATTGGTCAGCTGTGTCGACTTCACCTACATCACCGATGCCATCACCAAACAGGAAGCATTAGAAATGCTTAAAAAGCTGGAATCTACAAAAATAGACCGAAAAGAGGAACTGGAGTCCAATGGATATCCTGCTTATACTACATCCGCAGGTTGGCTTGGCTACTCAGATGACAAGATCCGAAATCTCTGCCGGGAGGCGGTAAGTGCAGGATGGAATCATGTAAAAATGAAGGTAGGGGCCAATCTGGATGATGATAAACGGCGGGCTGGAATTATCAGGAAAGAAATTGGTTGGGAGCGCAAACTGATGATGGATGCTAACCAGATTTGGGATGTAAACCAGGCCATAGAATGGATGAATGAGCTGGCTGTGTTCAAGCCCTGGTGGATCGAGGAACCCACCAGTCCTGATGATATCCTGGGGCACAAAACAATCAAAGATGCCTTGTATCCCATCAAAGTGGCAACCGGCGAGCATTGTCAAAACCGCATCATATTCAAACAGTTGATCACTTCCGGAGCCATAGACTTTTGTCAGATTGATAGCTGCCGGATGGGAGGGGTAAATGAGATATTGGCGGTTTTACTTTTGGCGGCAAAGTATAAAATTCCGGTTTGCCCTCATGCAGGAGGGGTTGGTCTTTGTGAATATGTGCAGCACCTTTCCATGGTCGACTATATTTGTATCAGTGGGTCTTTGGAAAACCGGGTGATCGAGTATGTCGATCATCTGCATGAACATTTTAAAGATCCGGTGGTCATTAAAAACGGCCACTACATGCCACCCTCCAAACCGGGTTACAGCATCGAAATGTTCCCCGATTCAATGGATGATCATTCATTTCCTGATGGGAGAGTCTGGAAGGAGGGTGTTGACTAAAATTGGAGTGTTGGACCTACAAATGAAATATCATTAAAAGTGGTTGATGAAAATTGACACCCATCAGCATTTCTGGAAATTTGATCCGGTCAGGTATTCCTGGATAAATGACACCATGCAAGTACTCCGAAAGGATTTTCTTCCTGATGATCTGAATCCGGATTTGAAGAGAAATGCCATTGACGGTTGCATAGCTGTTCAGGCTGATCAATCAGAAAAGGAAACGCAGTTTTTGCTAGACCTGGCCACAGAATACAATTTCATCAAAGGCGTTGTGGGCTGGTTGGATTTAAGAGATAAAAATGTGGGGGACAGACTGGACTTTTATTCTCAAAATAATCTTTTGAAAGGGCTCAGGCATATAGTTCAATCTGAGTTGGATGACTTTATGATCCAGGAAAATTTCCAACGGGGGATAGGAATACTTGGAAAATATAACCTGACTTACGATATCCTGATCTATCCGAATCAAATGAATGCCGCTTTCCAGTTAATCAGTAAATACCCGGATCAGCTTTTTGTGATTGATCACCTGGCCAAGCCATCCATTAAGAAACAATTGATATCAACCTGGGAAAATGAAATTAAAAAGCTTGCCCTGTGGCCAAATGTTTCTTGCAAATTATCAGGGTTGGTGACGGAAGCAGATTGGAATAACTGGAAAATGTCGGATTTTAGACCTTACCTTGATGTAGTTGTTGAGGCTTTTGGAATTAACAGGGTAATGTTTGGGTCGGACTGGCCTGTATGCTTGTTGGCAGCTTCTTATTCCCAAGTATTTAATATAGTAGCAGACTATTTTGAGAATTTCACCGTGGAAGAGAAAGAAAAGGTGTTCGGTACAAATGCTATAAAATTTTACAATATTTAATTATTCCTCAATAGAAACTGATCATGGATTTACATATTCAGAACAAAGTGGTCATTGTGACCGGAGGAGCCAAAGGAATTGGAGAGAGTATAGCCCGCACTATCGCCACGGAAGGAGGGATCCCGGTCATTGTAGGGAGGTCAGCCGTGGAAGGAGAGCAGGTCCATGCCGACATTTTATCAAAGGGAGGTAAAGCCTTGGTTATCCATAAAAAATTGGGTACTTCCCAGAGTTGTAAAGAAGTAATTGACCAAGTGGTGGAGCAGTACAAAAGAATCGATGGCATAGTAAACAATGCGGGAGCAAATGATGGAGTTGGACTGGAGAGTGGAACACCGGAAGCCTGGCTAAGGTCTTTGGAGGGGAATTTGCACCATTATTATTACCTGGTTTTTTATGCTTTGAGCTATTTGAAAGAATCAAAAGGAGCCATTGTGAATATCAGTAGTAAGACCGCGGTAACCGGACAGGGGGGGACTTCAGCTTATGCGGCAGCCAAGGGCGCCCAACTGGCATTGACCCGGGAATGGGCAGTTGAATTACTTAAATACGGCATCAGGGTCAATGCCATTTTACCGGCGGAAGTCATGACTCCTCTTTACAAAAAATGGATTGAAACATTTAAAAACCCCGAACAAAAACTTGAACAGATAG
>JAPUIM010000102.1 GCA_027297025.1 Bacteroidota bacterium
GGTCAGGTAATGACTTGAAAAATTTATATCAACCCGGCTGTTGATGGCTTGTTTAGTAGCACTCCAACAAACCTTTCCTTCCCTGAATGTACTATCAGTTATAATTAGGTCCCGGGCATCAAGATGTTGGCAGGCCGTCCCTGATTGGTTCAAAAATGAGTGAACAATAGTGGTGGAGATTAATTCTCCAAAAGAAATAACCTGGTCGTACATTTTGTCATTATTATCGTACTGCTTATTCAGGCTCTGATGGAGATCTTGGAACAGCTGCTCAAGTTTCTGGAAAATGAGGTGATCTGAATCGAACAGCTCTTCACAAATATTTGCGTGATATTCCTTGAATTCAGCTAACACCTGCAAATAATTCTGAGCTGTATTCTTTAAAGCCAGTATTCGTTCCAATGCATTGGTGCTTTTGCCCATAGCAGATATTACCACCAGAATCGAAGCCCTCCCCTGACTTTGTATGATATCCCGCATATTACGGACTGCGTTTGAGTCGCATACGCTGGCTCCACCAAATTTGAATACTTTCATTTTTACACTAACGATTTTAATACTATTTTTAAGCAGCCCTAGTAAGTAAAACGAAAATCGGGGAAATAAGCTACTTCATATAGTATTAATTTATGGAAGATTCCAGAATAGGCTTACCTATTGGCATTGCCCTGGACCGGTTCATTAAAAGATTTCAAGATGATTTCCCTTATGCCACCGGTGAATTATCTCAGCTATTGAGGGATATTGCTCTAGCAGGAAAAGTGGTAAACCGGGAAGTGAACAAAGCTGGCCTGGTTAATATCTCGGGAAGTATGGGTATTGATAATATACAAGGCGAAGATCAACAAAAATTGGATGTGTTGGCTAACATTCGTTTCATCAGGGCTTTGACCAAGGGAGGAGAGGCCGCAGCCATAATCTCGGAAGAAGATGAAAGTGTGATCGATCTTCACAACAACGGGAAATACATCATAGCAATTGACCCCCTGGATGGCTCTTCCAATATCGATGTAAACGTATCGATAGGCACTATTTTTTCAATTTACAGACGCCGGTCATCGGTAGGGTCCCCGGTAAAAGAAGAGGACGTATTGCAACCCGGGACAAGTCAGGTGGCTGCTGGATATTTACTGTACGGATCAAGTACAATGTTGGTTTATACCACTGGAAAAGGAGTGAACGGATTTACCTATGATCCAACATTAGGAGAGTATTTTCTCAGTCATCAGGATATGCGAATCCCCGATGAAGGAAAGATATATTCAGTAAATGAGGCTGCGTCTCTGGGATTTCCTGATCCCGTAAAAAAATACTTGAATTACTGCCATGAAAATGCACATACATCAAGATATATAGGCGCTTTGGTGGCCGACTTTCATCGCAATCTTTTGAAAGGAGGGATCTATATGTATCCGTCTACTACCCGTTACCCAAAGGGTAAACTACGGTTGATGTATGAGTGCAATGCGTTGGCATTTGTGGTAGAGCAGGCAGGGGGTAAAGCAAGTTCTGGAGATTCCAGGATTTTGGAGATTGCCCCAAATAACCTACATCAACGTTGTCCGCTTTTTATTGGGTCTAAAGCAATGGTGGACAAACTGGAAAGTTATTTTTAACCAGGATCATAGCTTAGGATCCAATTCCTACTCTTCTTCATCAGATCCGGAGCGTACCAAATGAGGTGCTTCCCTCAGGAGTATATAATACCAACGAACGATTTTCTTTATATCAGAGGCATAAACCCGATCTCGGTCGTATTCAGGTAACACCGTTTGTAAGAAGGACAAATACTCAGAATTAGTAGCATCATTATCAATAGCTCGCTCTTTACCAAATTCCTGGTAAATAGCCTGAAATACCTTTACCAGGGGAGTGGAACCTTCGGTATTATTGGTATAAATTGAAATCTCATCTAAAACGGAGATGCGCTGATTGGTGGAAATCACCAATTTCTTCTTTTGATCATCAAGGGATTCAACAATTACACTGGCCCTGGCAGGTTTTATTATTTTGAAAAGTCCGGATTTACCGGATATCGATACAAATTCCTTTAATTTCATAAAGGGCTGTTCTATTGTTGGGCAGTGGTGCGAATATAATCTGAAATTTCAATTTTTCCGGTTTTTTTAGTGGCCGATGAGGTGAATATCTTGGGGAGTTCTTCCCAATCCTCCTGCAGTCTTGATTCAAGAGCTTTTCTATGAGTAAACATTGTGCTTTTGGAGATCTTGTCTGATTTGGTAAGGATGATAGCCAATGGTATTCCATTTTCACCTGACCAGTGTATGAAATTCATATCTATCTGTTGAGGGAGGCGTCTGGAGTCAAGCAATATGAATAACAAGTAAAGATTATCCCTATTCAACAGATAAGCGGTGATCATTTTTTTCCACTGTTGCTTTTTTGATTTACTTACTTTTGCCCAACCGTATCCTGGCAAATCAACCAGGTACCATTGGTTGTCAACCAAAAAGTGATTGATTAGCTGGGTTTTACCAGGTGTTGACGATGTCTTGGCTAAATTTTTATGGTTCGTCAGCATATTTATCAATGAAGATTTTCCTACATTTGACCTGCCGATAAAGGCGTATTCTGGCTTGTCCCCAGGTGGGCATTTTTTGTAGTCAGTACTACTAATTATAAATTCTGCAGTCTTAAAGGTCATCAACAGGCAAACTTCAATTATACCAAATGAACCAAAAATAGTTGGGATATAAAAGTAAGTTTCTGGTTAAAATCCAATTTGGAATGACCCTGAAGATGATGCATGTTGCCACGTGTCTAAGTATAATCTTGTTTTGAAATGATTGAAAACTAGTTTATATTGACGCATTCGACCAATATGGGCTGTATGACTCAAATGAATCACAGCATGTTAAACAGGTATTGTTATTTATCATTTTGTGCAATTTGTCTAATTGCCTCACCGATTAGTATTTACGGTCAGGATGATAAGCAAACTGCTGCCGATTATCTTGAAATCGGAGATGAGATATACTTTAACCAAAGAGCCTTTGAGGAGGCCAAGAACTACTATGTACAAGCAGCGGAACTAGATCCCTCAAATGTCAAGGCCAACTATATGGCCGGTAAGGTGCACTTGGAAACTACCAATAAAGACCGGGCAACCGGTTATTTCTTAAAAGTATATGAATTGGATCCCGGCTATCGGTTTGATATGCTGTACCTGATAGGTCAGGGCTACCAACTAGGGCTAAATTTTGACAATGCAAGTGAGTATTATAACCTCTACCGTCACAAGGCTCAAAACGATTCCGAATATGTTGGGGTTGATCGCATTCCAATGGAAATGGTAGATCGAAGGATCTATGAGTGTGAGAATGGGACCCAATTCATAACTTATCCGGAAGGATATTCAATTGTAAATGTAGGGAGTAGCGTGAATTCCGAGTGGCATGATTTTGCGCCTGTGGTCAATGAAGACGAAACCATGCTTATCTTTACTACTCGAAGAAAAGATGGCAATCTTAACTCTGATGTCCATACTGATAATTTCCCATTTGAGGATATTTTTATTGCCACTAAGCAAGATTCAACCTGGAGTGAGGCAAGCAATATTGGTGGCGCTATTAATACATTGTTTCATGACAGTAATATTGCATTGTCTGCCGATGGCAAAGAATTATATCTATATAAAGATGTAGAAGATGGCACCAGTGATATATATGTGTCTGAATTAAGATCCGATAGTGTGTGGTCTACCCCCAAAACTATAGGAGAAAATATCAATTCGGAGTTTAGCGAGAAATCATTGTCTATATCTACCAACGGCGAGGTAGTTTTCTTTTCAAGCGACCGCCCAGGCGGTGAAGGAGAATTGGATTTATACTACAGCCTGAGAGACGAGGGTAAGTGGGGAGCAGCGGTAAACCTGGGTCCAACTATCAATACCGAATATGATGAGGACAGCCCTTTTATAGACTATGATGGCAAAACGCTTTATTTCAGTAGTCGTGGAGGAATGGGCATGGGTGGATATGATATTTTCAAAACCGAGTTTGACAGCGCCAGTGGATATTGGACTAATGTTGTTAATCTGGGATACCCTATCAATACTCCGGATGACGATATCTATTTTGTGGGCACAAAAGAAGGGAAGCGGGGTTACTTTGCTTCCGTGAGAGAAAACGGAATGGGATACACC
>JAPUIM010000103.1 GCA_027297025.1 Bacteroidota bacterium
TATGGCGGAGTGGCTTCCTTGGACTACACCTGGAATCACCGAATAACATTTCCCGCCCAAGCCAGCACAAAAGCCTCCCTATCAATTACGCCAGAAATAAATAATTATACCAACTTGAAGTTATTTATTCCAGGTATGGAAGAAGTAGGTTATGAACATCTGACCTCGCCTTTTCTAAATACCTACATCTCCAAAAAGGAAAAGAAGTTTCCCTCTGACAATCCATGGCAATATCGGTCCACTCAAGAGGCAATTGAATTGATCAATGACCTGAGAGGTACTGCGGTAATTGCCCATCCTAATAAATCGATCAAACACTATTACGATCTGGATTATTTTTCACATATCGAGGTGTATAGTGCCAACCCAGCATTTCAATTGGCAACCGGTGAGATTGTTGAGGATAGAAACAAACATTACCAGGATGTGTGGGACTTTCTCCTTGCCAATAAATCTTCCAGGATCTGGGGTATTGCAGTAAATGATCATTTCGGACCCTACCGGACCGATCTAAGGGACGAATATTCCAAAATCTTAGACAGTGGTAAAATCCTGGTATTTTTAGAGGAGAAAACACTGACAGCCTACTATAAATCCTTTGAAGCCGGTTCATTTTTTGACGTTCGAGACTGGGGAAGTCAAAAAAATCAATATCCGAAAATACAAAGCATTGAGGTAAACGACCTATCCATCCGGATTGAAACAAATGGTTCAGATATTGTGTGGAAGTTCTGTGATCAAACCCTGCAACGTGGTGAGCAACTATTGTTACAAGAATTGCCCCAGGGTCTTAATTATATTAGGGCAGAAGTGAGCAATCAGTTTGGCACCGTTTTCATACAGCCGTTTTCCATTCAGGAAAAATAAAAGTGACATCTAACGGATCCAATGAGACAGGTCCCTTTTGATCAGTTCTTGAAGTTTTAGAACGTCCTCTCGATACAACTGGATCAACTTTTTTCTGGTACCGGAACTCAAATCAAGCTTTGTTAAATTTTGATCAAAAACCTTAGTGCGAAATCGCTGAATCGTTTCCCTAGATACCAATGATAACATCATCGGTTTAATCCACTTTTTAATGGGACTTGATTGGGTTAGTAGATTGTGCAACAATCTACTTTTGGGAATTCCCGATCTATTGTGGATTTTTTCCAGATCTGGAATATAGCTAATATCGACTCTCAGAAAATGATATATATCAGTGATCAGTTTTAGGGGGTCCGATTCCAAATTTTCATACAGGCAAACTTTCACTTGAGAAAAATTGTCTAAGAATGTTTTGACCTGCTCATAATAAAACCCCAGATCCTGGTAACCCCAGATAAAAGACCAATTGTTGGCTATTCTATGCTGTTCTTGATCCAGAGCTTGCTCAAAGGTAAGGTTCTCACGATTACTAATAACTTGATAGGTGTAATTGGAGAAAGCCCGATCCACCGGATTTCTTAAAATAATGATGATCCGGGGTTCATCTAAAACCTTTTTAATGGTGGGTACGGTACCCTTATGGAAATATAAGGTATCCGGACTCGCTTCTCCAATTGCCTTGTAACTCTTCGCCTCGATGAACAGCTTCTGGTATTCATCAAAATCCTTCACAATAGCCCTTTCCGAAATTTGATCGTTATTGCCCTTGAGGGGGAATTTCAGATAATCTGATGAAAGGAATTTTGGCTCTTTAAGAGCACTCATAAATATTTGCGGGTGCTCACTCAAATAGTGATATAAAGAGGTAGTACCAGATTTGGCAGCACCTACAATTAGGAAATTCGGGAGCACGGGCTGCATTTTATTTAAAAATTAGGGGAAGGTAAAACGAGTTAATGCCAATTTTCACTTTAGTGTATATCACCGCGGTGAGGTTCCAAAAAACCACACTCACCATATTCGCCACCGCTGCACCATTTATGCCATACATTGGAATCAGAAGAAAATTTAATAACACACTTAATATGGAAGCAATCACCAATATATTACGTAATGGTTTTTCCCGACCAGTCATGTTCATAATATTCCCTACCGAACCCGAGGCTGCATTTACAAATTGACCAATGGTGATCAATACTAAGGCAGATTTACCAATAATAAATTCTTCCCCGAAAAACCCCATCAGAAATTCCGGGAAAAATATTATTACTAACAATATGGGTAGGGAAAAATAGAAAATTAGCCTTGAAGAAAATTTTATGGTTTTTTCAAAGTCTTTTTTCCCACCTGCCCAATAAAATTCAGAGATCTTAGGCGCAACAATAGTATTAACCGAAACCAATACAAAACTATTTATCAGGGCAATTTTTAAGGCTATACTGTAGATACCTACGTTTTGGATAGTGGAAAATTTACCCAACATCAGGGTATCAATATTACCTAATATGACAAAGGAAAAGGCACTGAGCATCATGGGAAAGGAAGTTTTGAACAAATGAGACTTACTTATCCCTTGCTGGTTGGTTTTGGGGAACTTTCCAAGTTTCCAGTTGACATAAAAATAGGAGATGAAACAAGTGATCACAATTCCTATGGCTAAACCATAAACCGGGAGGTTGATATTTACTATGATTATTTGGGCCAAGAGCAAAAATAAAAAACTGATTCCCGGTCGACTTATGTTTCTTAAGGATTCTGAAATCCGGATCTTTTTGAAGGACCGGATCAGTTCAAGATTAATAGAGTTTAAAACAAAAAAAGGAAGGGACACACTGATGATCTGTAAGGGTAGCTCCAAACTTTCATCTTGAAATATGTGAACGGCTATGCTGCCGGATAATTGATAAAGCAATATAGCTAGCAAAATGCCAAGAGGTAAGGTCAAGGACAATCCCTGCAAGTAAACTGACTTTATTTTAGAAGGGCAATCCTCTGCAATGAATTGTCCAGAGAATCTCAATATGGAGGTACCAATGCCCATGGTGCCAAATAGGCCTACTAAAGTAAGAATGGAAAGTGATATACTGTAAATACCCATTCCGTGAGAACCATACCACCGAGACACCAAGAGAGCGAATCCATATCCTGCGAAAACTCCCGCTATTCTTAAAACAAAAGCAACAGAACTTCCTTTAAATATCTCTTTCAGATCCAAGTCCCAATTTACCTTTGACTTAACCGTATTTAACATGATCCTTAGGGAAACGAGGAATGCCCTCAGGCTTCCATGTCTGCTTTTCTGGACTTTAGGGGTTCCTGATTTTTATCCTTGTGAAAATCTCCTTGTGAAAAATATTTTTCGATAAGACAATATAACATGATAAAAAAATAGCGACTCCCCATTTCTTTAATCTTCAAATTTGATTTTCCATGTTGCCGGTTGGTCCAGCTATTGGGAACAACCGTGTAGGAAAAACCTCTGATGATGGCTTTCAAAGGCAACTCCAAAGTGAGGTTAAAGTGTGGTGCTAAGAAGGGTTTAAGCCCTTGTATCACTTCCCGTTTGTAAAGTTTGAATGCATTGGTGGTATCATTATACCTTATCCTAAAGGTGGTTTTAACGATAAAATTGGCCAGCCGGTTGATTGCCAACTTAATTTTGGGATAACCGATCACTTTGCTTCCTTTCATGAACCTGCTACCGAAAACACAATCATAACCCTCCTCTACCATGATTTGGTAGAATTTAACCAAATCCTCTGGAGAGTCGGAAAGATCCGCCATCATGACTGCTACACAATCGCCTTTAAATCTTTCCAATCCATGCCTTACAGCATATCCAAAACCATTAGGGCCTTTATTGGTGTAGTAAACCAAAGATGGTATTGAAGATTGAAGGTTTTGTAGTAATTCTTCAGTATTGTCTCGTGAATTGTCATTGATCACCACTAGTTCATGATCAACGCCGTGATCACTCAATGTTTCATAAATACCTCTCAATGTTTTCTCAATACAAGTTCCCTCGTTATAAGCCGGTATGACAACGCTTAGTTTCATTTGTTCGAGGTGATCTTCTAACTAAAATTCATTGTCCTAGCTTCAGTTCTTTCTCAGTCCATTTAAAGCCAATTATTTTTGAATCCTTGATAAAAAGTATGCCTATTTTGTAGGTGTCATTCTTAAAATATTGCTGAAGCATCTTTACTCGGAAACCCGCATAAAGATACT
>JAPUIM010000104.1 GCA_027297025.1 Bacteroidota bacterium
ATTCCCGCTTTGGTGGCGGTAATAAGCGATTCCACAATTATCCTGGGAGGAACCTTCCTGATTCTCATAAATACCAATTCGAATAAACCCACTTTTACACCTGAAAATATAGCGGTTATCCACAAGTTGATGGGAACATAATACATAAACACAAAAAAGAATATTATCCCCGCAAGGACGATAAAGATGATAGTATAATCTGCCATATCTTAGTTATTTACTTGTTCAACAAATATTTTATTTACTTGGATCTTAGTGATTTTCACCTTTTCTCCAGCTTCCAGAAAATTTCCAGAGGTCTTCACCTCATATATCCTATTATTAAACTCGGCTTTCCCAATAGGCCTCAATGCTGAAACAGTGATGCCCTGTTCTTCCTCTGCTAATTGCAATGCCAGCCCCTCATTTACTTTGGATTTTATGGCGCCTTTAAGGGCAAATTTGCTCCAGACCCCTGATCTAATGCTTACCACAAACAGGATTAAGGAGATTATTCCTGTGGCTATCAAGACCGTTATGCCAATACTTGAACCAAAGTAATCATAACTGAGATAAATACCGAAACCTGAGAAAATTAATCCCACAAGGCCTACAAATGTGGTACCTGGGATAAATATTATCTCCACAATAATCAGCCCCAATCCAAATAACACTAGTCCTACTACAAATAACCACTCCATCATTAAACTGACATTTGAATCAAATCTACAAAAAAAGCCAAGATTTATGTAAGCCTAGTAAGCCCGGGCAAACAAAACCTTTTGCTGCGATTCCTTGCCGCTGTAAATACATTTTCCGCTTTCCATTACCTGGTTTAGGGGGATGCAGCGTATAGAGGCTTTGGTTTCCTCCTTAATTTTGTCCTCCGTCTCAGTGGTTCCATCCCAGTGCGCCAAAATGAAACCACCTTTATCCTCCAGAACCTGTTTGAATTGATCGTAGTTCTGAACATTTGTAATATGTTCATCCCGATATTTTAATGCCTTTTGATAAATGTTGTCTTGAATCTGCTCCAACAGTTCAGGTAGGTACTTTTCCACTCCCATTACCGATCGAGTGCTCTTTTCTTTGGTATCCCTTCTAGCAATCTCTACTGTTTCATTTTCCAAATCCCTGGGGCCTATGGCGATTCGAATAGGGACGCCCTTGAGTTCATATTCTGAGAACTTCCAACCAGGTTTATAAGTGTCCCGATCATCGTATTTAACGGTTAGGCCTTTTCCCTCCAGTCCCAACTTTATTTTTAGGGCTTTTTCTGAAATTGCATTCTTATCTTCATCATTCTTATATATTGGTACAATAACTACTTGCAACGGCGCCAATTTAGGAGGAAGAACCAGTCCATCATCATCGGAATGGGCCATTATTAGCGCCCCCATTAATCGAGTGCTTACCCCCCAGGAAGTTCCCCACACATATTCCAGGTTACCTTCCCGGGTGGCAAACTTGACGTCAAAGGCCTTTGAAAAGTTCTGACCTAGAAAATGTGAGGTGCCGGACTGTAGCGCCTTGCCATCCTGCATAAGTGCTTCAATACTATAAGTATCCACAGCCCCGGCAAATCGTTCAGATTCTGTTTTTATCCCTTTTATAACCGGAAGGGCCATGAAATTCTCGGCAAAATCTGCGTAGATATTAAGCATTTGGATAGTTTCTTCTATGGCCTCTTGTTTGGTGCTATGAGCAGTATGGCCTTCCTGCCACAAAAATTCTGTGGTCCGTAGAAATAGTCGTGTACGCATCTCCCACCGGACTATGTTGGCCCATTGATTCACCAAAACAGGAAGATCTCGATAGGATTGGATCCAGTTCTTATAGGCAGTCCATATAACAGTTTCAGAAGTGGGCCTGATGATCAATTCCTCTTCCAGTTTTGCTTCAGGGTCGACAATTAAACCGGATCCTCCGCTATCATTTTTCAAACGGTAGTGGGTGACTACTGCACATTCCTTAGCAAATCCTTCTACATGTTCGGCTTCTTTGCTTAGAAAAGATTTAGGAATCAATAATGGAAAATAGGCATTGCTGTGACCGGTATCTTTAAACATTTTATCTATAGCGGCCTGCATCTTTTCCCAAATGGAATAACCGTAAGGTTTGATGATCATACAACCTCTTACCGGGGAATTTTCTGCTAAATCAGCTTTTTTAACTAACTCATTATACCATAAGGAGTAATCGTCTGACCTTTTAGGTATTCCTTTACTCATTACTAACTTTTCGGAGAATTTGGTACGGATATTGCATTACTGTTAAATAGCTAATTTTAAGACGACAAATATAAGTTTTTGTAACTTAATGCAATCATATAAAACCAAATGTCGTATATTAAGTTAGAGGAATAGGTATATTAAATGGCATGAAAATGAAAACTATAAAATTCCGGATGTTCAAGCAAATTTCAAGTTGGGTCATGGTTGGAATACTGGCCATCTCAAGCATAAATGCAAACGCCCAAACCGATGAATATGACGATCTTTATTTTTCATCATCAGATCGAAAAACTGCCAAAGTTGAGCCCATTGAGGAAACTCCAACTGTAGCATCAAGCAAAAGCTACAACGATACTGAAAACTATAACTACAGCAGCGACAGCTACTCTGCCAAAACTGTGAATCCTGAATACATTGCCCGATATAAAAGTCAGGCTGCAGAAAATGCCAATAGCCAAATCTCAGGAGGGGATACCTATAGCAGTGACGATTATTACGTAGAAGGTCAATCTGAAGATTATGCAGAATATGATGCGGAATATCAAAAAGATTCCAAAACCAAGGTCATCAACAATTATTACGGATATCCAACTAGGTCAAGATTGTACCGTCCATATAATAGTTTTTACGACCCATTTTATTACGATCCTTTTTATGACCCATTTTTCTATGGACCAACTTTTGGCTCTTCCTATTATGGGTTTTACAGTCCTTATTATCGACCTCGATACCGACCGGGGTTGACATTTTCAGTATCGTATGGCTATGGTTACGGAGGGTATTACTGCCCATCCCCTTATTATCCATCCAGTGCTTATTATGCGGGTTACAATAGAGGATATTACAATGGGTCATCTTCAGGCTATTATGTAGCCAGCGAAAGTACGGTGAAAAGAAGAAGTGTGGTAAGGGGCCCAAGAAGCACCAGGACTTCGGTTACCGGAACAAATATTACCACTGGTGAAAACAACCTTAACAGAAGATCGAGAGTTATTGAAACCCAAAGTTCTTCAAGTCTGGATGCCACCAATTCCAGATTTCGACAGACCAGGGTGAGTGAAAACCGAGATTACACAACTACTCAGAATCAATACTTAAGAAGATCTCGAGGTAATGTCACTAAATCCGGTGAATCTGAAATCCGTGACTTTAACAACATTTCCCGAACCAGGACCTCTCAGACCAGTGCAACCAAAACCAGGACCAGAAATGCTGAAAGTTATCAATTATCCAGAGCTAGAAGCGCCACTTCCATCCATGAGGGAAATGAATTAAGGAGAAATTACAATCATTCTGTAGATCGAACCAGTGGCACAGCAATCAGGGGCCGGTCAACCAGAAGAAATTCTAGCTTCTCTAAAGCTCAACTCTCAAGAAAAGCGTATAAGGTTAGTACGCCTAGTCGTAGTTCTTCTTCCAGGAGTTATTCTTCAGGCACCAACAGGAGG
>JAPUIM010000105.1 GCA_027297025.1 Bacteroidota bacterium
TGAGGACAGTAGCATCTCCATAATAATAGGGTACAGCCAACTGCCATTCGTGCCTAAATTGTTCAAATGTTGGTCCATCTGAAGCGGTGACGATCAAAGGCTCTACTCCATTATTTCCCAGGGACTCAATCAGACTTTTAATATTTTTCAAGCTTCCCGTATGGGTTTTTTTCGCATCATACATTACAATAAATAATTTCAAACCCTCCAGGGACTCTTGGGTTATATCTTTTTCATCATTCCAAATATTATAATCGGTGATCTTGGCTTGGGTCTTATCCTGGTTGAGGATTTTATAATCTATATAAGTGTAACCGTCATTTTCTGAAAGGTATGTGTGAGACTTTATTACCTGGTTGTTCTTTTTAAAAGTATATTCGAATATAGGATCCTCCTGAGGAAGTAAGTTCCGAGGAATACTTTCTCCTACAGCATAGGCTCGAAAATCAATGTAGGGAAGATGCTCAACCGCTATGATGCCCAATACTAGGCACACTATCAAAGTACCTCCAACTATCAAGTCTCCCCGGAGGTTATCAAAAGTGGATACAAATCGGTTTCGAATGAAAAATATAGCGCCAATCAAAATAACTAATATCAGGTCTTTGGTAAAGGATTCCCAGGGAGTGAGTTTAATAGCATCACCAAAACAACCACAGTCAGTTACCTTATTGAAATAAGCGGAATAGAAGGTGAGAAAAGTGAAAAATAAAATGAGAATTAATAGTGCCCATGTGGTTATTTGCATTCGATACTTTAAAAGTACAGCAAGGCCAAGTACCACTTCCAAAATGCTAAAAACAACTGAAAAAAATAGGGCCATAGGCACCAATAGATGAAAAAAGTTTCCAAAATCAACAGCGAAAACTTCAAAGTATTCTTCAAATTTGATAGCAGTTCCTACAGGATCATTGAGTTTGATCAGTCCGGAAAAAATAAAAAGTGCACCTACTAAATACCTGGAAATAGTTGCAAACAAAGACATATTATATGTTTTGAAGTTTTATCAGGGCGAAAACCGCATAATTGATAATATCCTGATAATTGGCTTTAATCCCCTCCGAAACCAGTGTTTTACCTTGGTTATCTTCTATTTGCTTTACTCTTAAAAGTTTCATCAAGATGATGTCAGTAATAGAACTCACCCTCATGTCTCTCCACGCCTCTCCATAATCATGGTTTTTATCTTTCAATAAACCCTGGGTTTCATCCACCAAACGGTCATAAAGTGGCTTCAGTTCCTTATAGTCCATTTCCAAATCAGGGTTATCTTTCAACTCTATTTGCATCATGCCCATCACACAGTAGTTGATGATACCTATAAACTCAGTTGAAATATTTTCATCGATTTTTTGAGTACCTTTTTCTTGGATGGATCTGATTCTTTGAGCTTTGATAAATATTTGATCGGTAATGGAAGGTAATCTTAAAATCCTCCAGGCTGTTCCGTAATCTTGGGTCTTCTTTTGGAAAATTTCTTTACAAGCCTCTAGAACTTGATTATATTGGTTGATAGTATAAATACTCAAAATTTTTAAACAGGTTTAGTCTGAAATTGGCTTAATTCACGAATTGAAGGCGAAAGTTAAATTATTTTATCCAAAAAATACACTCAATTTAAAGGGAAAAATTATCGATCTTAAAAGTCCCAAAGTTATGGGAGTTCTAAATGTGACTCCTGATTCCTTTTATGATGGAGGACGATATGAGGACACATCCAACATTTTACCACAAGTTGAAAAAATGTTAGAAGAAGGAGCTGCCATTATCGATATTGGCGGCTATTCATCAAGACCTGGGGCTCCTGAGGTACCCGAAAAAATTGAACTGAAAAGAGTAACAAAGGGGGTCAAGGTTATCCTTGAAAATTTTCCCGGGATTTTTCTGTCAGTTGATACTTTCAGATCAAAAGTAGCTTATGCCGCTGTACAAGAGGGTGCATGCATGGTTAATGATATATCGGGAGGTGAACTAGATCCTGAAATGTTCAACACGGTGGCCAAGTTAAAAGTACCTTATGTACTTATGCATATGAAGGGTACACCCCAAAATATGAGCCATGAAACCAGCTATGGAAATTTATTGAAAGAGATTTTGGAATATTTTTTGCATAGGATAAACAAGTTGAAGGAATATGGCGTTAACGATATAGTGGTGGATCCTGGATTTGGCTTCGCTAAAACCATCTCCCAAAATTATGAAATACTGAGAAATTTAGATTATTTTAAAGTACTGGAAACACCCATGATTATTGGTTTATCCAGGAAAGCCTTAATCTATAAGAGCTTAGGGATAACTTCTAGTGAAGCACTTAACGGAACCACCGTATTGAACACCATAGGACTTATCAACGGCGCGAGTATTCTGAGGGCACACGACGTGCGGGAAGCTATGGAGGCGATTAAACTTTATAAACTTACTTACCATTGATCTATCTTTTTAAAATATGGTTTTTGGATCTGGGATGGGTGGATATCCTTGATATCACTCTGGTTAGTATATTGCTATACCAGGTTTATAAATTGATGAAGGGTAGTGTGGCTGTAAAAATCTTTTTAGGTTTCTTATCGCTATACCTTCTATTCTTGATGGTAAAAGCAGCCGGAATGGAGTTGGTTTCGGCTATTTTGGGTCAATTTATGGGCGTGGGTGTTTTAGCGGCTATCATATTATTTCAACAAGAAATAAGAAAATTTTTGTTATTGATAGGTAAAACCACCGTTTTCAATCGAGAAAATATTTTTAGAAATTTTCCTTGGCGGAGAGGCGAAGAACAGCATGGCATAAACATCACTGCCACCATTGAGGCAGCCAAAAGCTTAGGTGGGAGCAATACTGGAGCATTAATTGTTTTTTCCAAAGGTTCACCACTAAAATTTTATGTGGAATCTGGTGATGCAATAGATGCCGAGATCTCTAAAAGGCTTCTCTTAGCGATATTTAACAAGAATAGCCCGCTACATGATGGCGCTGTGATTATTTACGGGGGAAGGATCTCAGCAGCTCGCTGCATATTGCCAATCTCCGATAATGATAATCTCCCTGCGCAATTTGGTTTAAGGCACCGTGCCGCCATTGGTATGACTGAAATTACTGATTCGCTGGTACTGGTGGTATCCGAAGAGACCGGACAGATGTCAATCGTTAGGAATGGAAATATTTTCCACAACCTTTCCACCCAGGAACTGCGTAAAAAAATTAATGAATACTTTACCGAGGAGTCTATGTTTGATCAAGAAACTGTTACGGAATTAAGCCCCGAAACAGAAATGGAATCCGCCAAAGGTTTGACCGTCTCAAAGACATCAGGAGGATAATACCTTCTATTTTATAACACCCAGATCCATTCCCACCTGGGTGAAAGCTTCAATTGCTTTATCTAAATGACTTCTTTGGTGTACCGCTGATACCTGAACCCTTATTCTGGCCTGGCCCTTGGGTACCACCGGATAATAAAACCCAATTACATAGATTCCTTTTTCCAACAGACTCTGGGCAAATTTCTGAGATAGTACCGCTTCGTACAACATAATGGGTACAATGGGATGTTCCCCTGGTTTTATGTCAAACCCCTTTTCTGTCATCTTCTCTCGAAAATATCGGGTATTCTCCTCCAACTTGTCCCTTAATTCCGTGGTTTCAGTAAGCATGTCAAAAACCGCAATTGAAGCCCCTGTAATTGCAGGCGCTAAGCTATTGGAAAAAAGATAAGGCCTAGATCTTTGTCGTAAAATTTCCACGATCTCCTTTCTGGCAGCAGTAAAACCTCCGGAAGCACCTCCCAAAGCTTTGCCTAAGGTGCCGGTAATGATGTCCACTCTACCCATGACATTCCTGTATTCATGCACTCCTCGTCCGGTTTTACCTATAAACCCGGTAGCATGACACTCATCTGACATTACCAATGCACCATATTGTTCGGCCAGGTCACAAATCTTGTCTAGTTGTGCGATGGTACCATCCATGGAAAAAGCGCCATCGGTAACTATGATTTTGGCTTTAGCATTTGAAGCTTCCTTGAGCTTTTCTTCCAAATCACCCATATCATTGTGTGCATATCGAAACCGCTGAGCCTTGCAAAGTCTTACCCCATCTATAACAGAGGCATGATTTAACGTATCGGATAGGATCGCATCTTCAGGTCCTAATAAGGGTTCAAAGAGCCCTCCATTAGCATCAAAGGCAGCAGCGTACAAAATGGTGTCTTCCATACCCAGGAATTGGGAAATCTTTTTTTCCAATTCTTTATGAATATCCTGGGTCCCGCAAATAAATCTAACTGAAGACAATCCGAAACCATGTGTTTCGATAGCCTTATTAGCAGCTTCGATGACTTTGGGATGGGATGAAAGTCCAAGATAATTGTTGGCACAAAAATTAATAACTTCTTCCCCAGATAGCGTTTTAATATCCGCTGCCTGAGGAGTGGTGATTATTCGTTCTTCCTTATAAAGTCCCGCCTCCTTTATTTCTTGGAGTTCTTTCAGCAATTTTGGTTTAAGTGAATCAAACATGGGTTGAAATTAAAGTTTTTGGTTTAAAAAGCTATTGAACTAAAAATATGAAAATTTCTTAAATCTTAGACTATAATGGTATTTGGTTTTGCAAGAAAATGAATATTTGTAATTTGGTTCCTACAAATAAAACAATAGAAATATGCCCAGAATTTTAGTTATTGGAGCGTCAGGCCAATTGGGATCGGAACTAACCCAAGAATTAAAAAACATCATTGGAGAGGATAATGTGGTAGCTTCTGACCGCAACATTTCAGCTACTTCCAGCCGGCAAGGGTTATTTGAAACGTTGGACGTCCTTGACGGTGATCTTCTCTACAAGATCGTAAACAAGCACAAGATCACTCAAATTTATCACTTGGCAGCTATTCTTTCAGCAGTAGGCGAACAACATCCAAAACAAGCCTGGACACTCAATATTGATGGCTTGATCAATGTATTGGACGTCGCTAAAGAGAAAAAATTGGATAAAATATTTTGGCCCAGTTCAATTGCGGTTTTTGGACCAAACACCCCGGTAAACCATACCCCGCAGAATACCATCATGGACCCACTTACTGTTTATGGTATCAGCAAATTAGCTGGTGAAAGATGGTGCGAGTATTATTTCCATAATTATGGAGTAGATACAAGAAGCCTGCGTTATCCGGGTTTGATTGGCTATAAATCACCTGCCGGAGGGGGTACGACTGACTATGCGGTGGATATTTATCACAAAGCAATAAATAAAAAACCATTTGAATGCTTCCTCAAGGAGGATACGGCATTACCCATGATGTACATGCCCGATGCAATAAGATCTACTATCGAGCTAATGAAAGCGGATAAGGTCAAAATAAAGGTCCGTTCCAGCTACAATATCAATGCCATGTCTTTTACTCCCAAAGAGGTGGCAAATAGTATTAAAATGCACATTCCCGACTTTAAAATCAGTTATCAACCAGATTTTCGACAGGACATCGCTGATTCCTGGCCCCGACTAATAGATGACTCCTGTGCACGAAAAGATTGGGGATGGAATCCGGAATTTGATTTAAATAAAATGACTAAAGATATCTTGGAAAACCTCAAAAATTTGAAGTCAACGGCTATATTGAATACTGACTAAAGTTCTTTTGCTATTATCTTTCTACTGTTATCTTTGGATAAATAAATGTCAATTTTCTTATGGCAGATTTTAAAAACCTAAAAATCTCAACAAAGGGTGATGTAATAATCATTACCATTGATCGGGTAGAAAAGTTAAATTCTTTGAACCATGAAACTCTGCAGGAATTAGCGACAGCCATACAGGGAGTGTATGATGATAAAGAGATCAGGGGAGCCATAATCATAGGAGAAGGTGACAAGGCATTTGTAGCTGGTGCGGATATCACAGAAATTGCAGCATTAAGTGAGGTGAACGGTCGAAAATATTCGGAAAGTGGTCAGGAAACATTTGCCTTAATTGAAGATTGTCATAAACCGATCATCGCCGCAGTCAACGGTTTTGCCTTGGGAGGGGGCTGTGAATTAGCCATGGCTTGTCATATTAGGGTAGCTACCGAAAATGCAAAATTTGGGTTACCTGAAGTAAAAATAGGTATTATGCCAGGTTTCGGCGGAACTCAAAGATTGACCCAGCTAATCGGTAAGGGTAAGGCTCTGGAACTAATGATGACAGCCGATTTCATTTCTGCCCAGGAGGCAAAGGAATTGGGATTAGTGAATCACGTGGTAGCTTCGAGGCAAGATCTCATAGCCAAGTGCGAGGAAATATTAGCTAAGATAACAGCAAACGCCCCCTTGGCTATTGGGATGGTAGTGAATTGTGTCAATGCTGCCTTCAACGAGGATGAAAATGGCTACCAGACGGAGGCCAATAGTTTTTCCAATTGTTGCAAGTCTTCAGATTTTAAAGAAGGCACCTCCGCATTCCTGGAAAAAAGGAAACCCAATTTTGTGGGTGAATAACTCAACACACCCCCGAAACCGGGAATGAATGTCCTGAAAAAGTTAGCCGGTCAAACCGCGATCTATGGAATAAGTAGCATCGTTGGCCGATTGCTTAACTATCTTCTGGTCCCACTTCATACTAAAATCTTCTTTGAAGGGGAATTCGGGATTATAACCGATCTCTATGCGCATGTGGCTTTTTTCACTATTCTATACACTTATGGAATGGAAACGGCGTTTTTTCGCTTTGCTACTAAAGGCAATAAACAGGATGCCTACAATTCCGCACAAACCTCCGTTTTAATCAGCAGTGTAGTATTTACCTCCTTAATATATTTAAATGCCTCACCTATTTCGCATTTTCTTGGTTATCCCGATAAATCACATATTATCCAATGGTTGGCCCTGATTTTATTTATTGATGGTATTATTGCTTTACCATTTGCCAAATTAAGACTAGAGAATAAGGCCTTAAGGTTTGTGCTGGCACGGATGGGAGGAATTGCACTTACGGTTATTCTCAATCTGGTGTTTTTAATCCTGTTCGAGGATATCCACCAGGGAAAGTATTTAACAAACCTCCAATCTTTTGTAAACTCCATTTATGATCCTAATCTGAGGATCGGGTATATTTTCCTGGCCAATCTTATCGGGAATGCCCTCGTGTTGCTGATTTTATGGAAAGAATTTTTTGATTTTAAGTTTCGCATTGATTGGAGTTACCTAAAGCCAATGATCTATTACGGTATCCCTATCTTCATAATGGGTATCGCCGGAATGGTGAATGAACAGATGGACAAAATCCTGTTTGTTGACCTTTTACCCGATGGCTTTTATCCTGGCAAAACCAGTCTGGATGCCTTAGGCATCTATGGGGCCAGTTTTAAGTTGAGCATATTTATGTTGCTGGGCATACAGGCTTTCAGATACGCCGCAGAACCATTTTTCTTTTCCAAATCTCAGGATCAAGATTCTCCTCAATTATTTGCCCAGATCATGCATTATTTTGTCATTGTTTGCATTATCATATTTGTGGCGGTAAGTGTAAACATTGACCTTATCGGAAAGATATTCCTGACCAAGTCAGTATTCAGGGAAGCGTTGTTTATAGTACCTTTTTTATTGATTGGCAAGTTGTTTTTTGGCATCTATGTTAACCTGTCCATATGGTTTAAGCTTACTGATAAGACTATATTTGGTACATATATCAGCCTGATCGGAGCGGCCATCACGCTCATTGCAAACTTTATGCTGGTTCCTAAACTAGGATACCTGGGTGCAGCCATGGCTGGCATACTTTGCTATTTTTCCATGGCTGTATTATGTTATGTTTATGGAAAAAAGCACTACCCCATACCCTATCATCTACAGCCACTTGCCATATATTTAATTGCTTCCATTTTGGTGGTTTATTTTTCCTTCTTGATCAGGTTTGAAAATATCTGGTGGGATAATCTGCTCAACACCGGGTTAACTGCAGGTTTTGTATTAATCGCTTTCTTTATTGAAAAAAAGAAATTCAGTCTTTATAGTACATAATTTTTATAATTTTGTGCTCTCATTCTTGAATTTAAAGCAGCAAATGAATGTAATCATTCCCATGGCCGGACTAGGCAAAAGGCTCAGGCCTCACACTCTGACCATTCCTAAACCCCTTATCCCAATTGCAGGCAAACCTATAGTGCAAAGGCTGGTGGAAGATATTGCAAAAGTATGTAAAGAAGAGATCCAAAATGTAGGGTTTGTTATCGGTGCTTTTGGTAAAGAAGTTGAAATGGAACTGATAAATATCGCTGCCAAAATAGGCGCTAAGGGAAAAGTGTACCAGCAAGCTGAACCTTTGGGTACCGCACATGCGGTTTTATGTGCAAAAGAACTGCTATGGGGAAAAACCATAGTGGCCTTTGCCGATACACTGTTTAAAGCAGACTTTCAGCTGGACATAGAACAAGAGGCCATTGTTTGGGTGCAAAAAGTTGAAGACCCTCAGGCATTTGGGGTGATCGTGGTCAACAAACAAAATGAAATAGAGGACTTTGTGGAAAAGC
>JAPUIM010000106.1 GCA_027297025.1 Bacteroidota bacterium
GAATACCAGTAGGAATATGTATCTCTACCGATTTCATAATACCCTCATTCAAAGGTATTTCCCTATCAATTAGGATACGCATTACATACAAAACCGCACTGGTAACAATGGATATGTTGGCATTGAGATTGCCGGTATGAACAGGAGCGCTGCCTGTGAAATCGATCCTCATTTGTTTGTCTAAAATTTCAAAATTCACATGTAAGGGATTTCCATCATCAAGATTTTCTTTAGCCTCAAAATGACCCTTTCTCAAGGAAAATAAGCGATCTAAGAAACATTGGTAGGCATATTTTTTTAAAAGATCCATGAACCGTTGTACCTGGGAAGTCCCGGCTTGATCACAAAGTTTTAGCAATGATTCCTGACCCAACCGAATGGAGGCCAAGGCCGCATTGAGGTCAGCCAGGTTTTCCTCCAAAGCCCGTGTCGGGTATTTGGAGTTGATAAGCAATCTTTTGATCTTCTCCCATTGAACCACTCCATTTTTCACCAAATAAGTGGGCTCGATCACCACTCCTTCTTCCAGCAAAGATCTGGCATCAGGGGGCATGGAACCAGGTCTTTTACCCCCTATTTCAGCGTGATGGGCTCGATTAGCCACATAACCGATCAAATATTTTTTTTCGTTAAAAACCGGTGCTATTAAGGTAATGTCAGGGAGGTGTGAGCCTCCATAGGCCGGATGATTTGTGATAGCCACATCACCTTGTTGCAGTGGCAAACTATTAACCACCAGACGTGTACAGATACCCAGACTACCTAAATGTACAGGTATGTGAGGGGCGTTCACCACCAGTTCTCCTTTTGGACTTAACAACGCACATGAAAAATCCAAACGTTCCTTAATATTTACTGAAAAAGAAGTTCTTTGTAGCAGTGCGCCCATATTCTGGGCTATTGAGGTGAATCGATTGGTAAATAGTTCCAATTCTATTTCCTCCGGAGCTTTCTTTATAGATTTACCTTTATTGGTCGATACTTGGTGGAAATTCAAAAGGGCATTATTAGAAGCATCCAGTGAAAAATTCCATCCAGGTTCTAGATAGGTAGTACTGGTGTGACTGGTAATTAATGCCGGGCCCTCAATAAAAGCTCCAGTTTCAAAAGTTTCCCATTGATAAACAGGTATTTTCTTCCAGCCTCTATCAGTATAACCTGAGATATTTTTAAGTGATTTGGGTCCATAAGATTTCGTTGACCTTCTTGCTGTTTGAGTCTTCGAGGGAACCGAGGAAGCTACAACTTTCACTGATTCTGCTTCAATTTCACGATCACTGATCCAATGACCATAAAGTTGTTCATATTGTTTGCGAAACTGTTCACTAATTTTATCTATGTGAATAAAATTTATCTCAATAGTTGATTCCTGACCCTTAAACCTTAGATATAATTTACGCCAACGGATGACCATGTCGTCCTTTGAAAATCCTTCCATTCTCAGTTTTTCAAATGCTTGACTTTCTAATTTTTTATAAATTTTCGGTAAATCCCCTATAACATCATCCAGGGGCTTCAGGATCTGCAGCATCGAAAATCTTTCTATCAAGGCGTGTCCAATACCTAATGCGCTCAGCAAACCAGCATCATAGGGAATCAAGATCTGTTTAATTTCCAATAATTCAGCCACTTTACAGGCGTGTTGTCCGCCCGCTCCCCCAAAGGCAAGTAAAGTGTATTTTTTTGGATCGTATCCTTTGCCCAATGAAATTTTGCGTATGGCTTCAACCATTTTTTCATTAGCTATATCCAAAAAGCCAGAAAGTATCTTTTCTTTATTCTGTGGGTGACCGGATTTCCTGCTATCACCAACAAGCTTCTTAAAAGTTCTCTCGGCGTCTTGGGGATTGATGGGAATGCCAAAGTTGACCGGGTCCAACCTGCCAAGTAGCAGATTTACGTCGGTTAAGGTCAAGGGTCCTGAACATCCGTAACACGCAGGACCCGGATCGGCGCCAGCGCTTTGTGGGCCTACCGAAAATTTATAACCATCATAATGACAGATAGATCCTCCACCAGCTGCTACCGTTTCTATGGCTAAAGAGGGGCTAAATATACGGGCATCGCCTACTTGTGACTCAAATTGGTAATCTAGTTCACCATCATACCTGGATACATCAGTGCTGGTACCTCCCATGTCTAAGGTTAAGATTTGTTTTATCCCTGATCGGTGAGAGGTGATAGCTGCTCCAACCACTCCACCCGCGGGTCCGCTGAGCAGGCTATCTTTAGCCAAAAAATGAGAGGAGCCGGTGAGCCCTCCGGCACTGGACATAATTTTTAGTGACCCCTGTTTCACCCGGCTTCGGACCTGTTGAACATACTTGTCAATAATGGGTGCCAGGTAAGCATTGACGATAGCAGTTTCGGCCCTGGGCAAAATTTTTATAGAAGGCGCAACCTCAGATGAAATGGAAATATGTGCTACTCCAGTTTTTTTTAAGGCTTTTTCTATCAGTTTTTCATGGCTTGGATTCAGATAACTGTGTAGAAAAGCTACTGCTACCGATTTATCCGATGTTTTTAATTTACGCATGATCTGTTTCAGGTGATCTTTTCGGATCTTTTGAGTCACATTACCTGAAGCATCTATACGCTCCTTCACCTGGAGCACCTTTTTATAAAAGGGCAGGGGTTTTTTGATGTTCAAGGCAAATAGGTCTGGGCGCTGTTGGGTACCAATTTCAATCAAGTCTTTGAACCCTTCTGTTATTAAAAAAGTAACCTCAGCCCCTTTTCTTTCCAAAAGTGCATTAGTGCCTTTGGTAGATCCCAATAACATATCCAGCGGAGGAAGGTCCTGGTCTAAGGCCGTTTGAGTAATTATCCTGGCTGCTAACACCGGGGCCGGTTCGGGAGAAATTATAGCGAAATCGGCCTGCTTGAACACCTTTACATCAACTGCTTTAGATAATTTGAGGATATTATGCACTACATCGAAAGACCGTACTTTAAGTGGAGGATGGTATTGATTCAAAAGTTGAAAAGAGTAATTTCGGAAAATATCCTTTTCTACTTGCCAATTGGCATTTATCAACAGGCTGTTACCATCAATAACCTTTATTATTTTACCCCGAAGTGCACTGCTACTAAGTACTTTTGTTCGATAAAAATTTCCATTGGGATCATAAGCCAAACAATCGGTAAATGTGCCTCCTGTATCGATCCATACTGTCCATCTATATTTTTTGGGGAAATTCAAATCATTAGATGCTTGGTGAAAAATGTGACTAAAAAAATGATAAAACTTGTAAATTGAAACTTTTACTAATTTGAAAACCTTTACAGGAAAAGCAAACTGATGTGCCTGATAATTTTTGCCTGGGATAAACATTCCAATTACAAATTAGCGTTAACTGCTAACAGGGATGAATTTTATGACCGGCCCACTAAACCTGCTCATTTTTGGCCGGAGACGCCAGATTTATTAGCGGGACGGGATTCAAAAGCCGGGGGTACCTGGCTAGGTATCACTCGTCAGGGAAAATTTGCGGCCATTACTAATTTTCGGGATCCTGCCAACATTAAGCAGGAGGCACCTTCCAGAGGTGAGTTGACATTCAATTTTTTGAAAAATGATATCACTCCTCTGAAATATCTTGAGAAGCTGTCTTCATCGGCAAAAGATTACAATGGGTTCAATTTGCTGGTGGGAAATTTGAAAGAACTGTATTTTTATTCTAATGTGGAAGGGGAAATTAAAGCTTTGGTTCCCGGGTTATATGGTTTAAGTAACCATTTATTGGACACTCCCTGGCCCAAAGTAGAAATGGGTAAACAACTCTTTCAAAAATGGATGACTTCCCCAGCCGGGAATGAGGCACAAATATTGGACTTGATGGATAATAAAAAACTGGCGGCAGATGCCAAACTGCCCTCTACCGATGTTCCTTTGGAGTGGGAGAGGGCGCTTTCAGCCATGCACATTCAAACTGAAAAGTATGGCACTGTTAGTACAACTTCTTTGCTGGTTGGTCGTGACGGGCAAGTAAAATTGGTAGAAAAAACCTTCAATAATCCCCTGGGACCTTTACAGGAAAAGGAATTTGTTTTTCAATTGGACTCGGAAGAAATACCCATCTAGGGATCCACTTTCAGAGATTTTTCCACTGAAAAAGCCTGGGCTTTTTCTTTAAATAACCGTTTGGTTTTAGGCCATACCTCCTCAAACAAAGGGGAGCAACGATAATTTTCCAGGGCCTCCTTATTTATCCAGTGACTATAGGTATATATTACATTTTTTTGGTTGATATCTCTCCACAATTCTAAATAATCACACCCGGGAAAATTCCGTATTTTATTTTTATGTCCCTCAAAAAGTTGCAGAAACTCATCTACTTTGCTCTCCTCAAATGTCATAGTAACTACTCTGATCAGCATATTATATAGGTTCTCCTATTTTTAAAGATTGACCTTTATGGGTTTCAATGGCTTCTAATCTTTGCATCAACGGAGGATGCGAATAGTGGAAAAACACATACCAGGGATGCGGTAACAAATTGCTCAGGTTTTCCACTGAAAGCTTTTTAAGGGCTGTCTGAAGAGCCCCGCCATCAAAGGTTTCAGTGGCATAAGCATCAGCTTCAAATTCATTTTTGCGGCTAAAAACATTCATGAATAACCCCGTAATTTTTGAAATCGGGGTGTACAAAATACCAAAGGCCAGGATATTGAGGTGCAAGGTCGTTTTGACTCCCCCCAGGGCCAATGACACATCGGTATTAAATATGATCAACGACATAATAAACAACATGATACCCACCTGTAAGACTGATAGGATCAGTCCTGAAATAATGTGTTTCTTTTTGTAATGTCCTACCTCGTGCGCCAGAACAGCAATCAATTCTTGGGTTGCATGATTTTCGATCAGTGTATCGTATAATATGATCTTTTTCTTTTTCCCAATCCCTGAGAAAAAAGCATTTGCCTTACTGGATCTGATAGACCCGTTGATGACCAAAACATTATCCAAGGGAAATTTCACCTTTTGACTATATTCTTGGATACTGTTCTTCAACTCACCATCTTCTAAAGGAGTCAGTTTGTTAAATAAAGGGACGATCAAAGAGGTGTAGAACATGTTGATGAACAGGATAAAAACGGCAATTACCATCCAAAAATAAATCCAGAATCCTACTCCAATATTTAAAATCAACAATAACAATGATCCCAAGATCAAACCTCCGAAAATGAAGGTTAACAAATACCCTTTGATCTTATCCAGGAAAAAGATTTTATAAGTGGTTTTGTTGAATCCAAATTTTTCTTCAATAACGAAGGTACTATACCATTGAAACGGGAGGTTAATAATATCCGCAGCCAAAAAAAGAATAGCAAAAAATCCCAAAGCTTGGGTGATTTCATTGTGAAAATTATACCTAATCCACTCATCAATAGTTCCTAAAAAACCAGTGGAGATGACAACAAAAGCCAAGAGGAAACTTAAACCAGAGGTAAGAAAAGAAAATCGAGTTTGAGTTTTGTGATAAGAAAGGGATTTCAGATAGTTCTGTTCATTATAAATACCCTTCAACTTGTCCGGAAGTTCTGCTTTTTGATACTTTAGGTTAATATAATCCAGAATCTGCTCCCAAATAAACTCCAACGTAATAATAGCCAGGATTAAAAATAAAATGGTTTGTGCCTCCATAGCTGGCAAAGTTATCAAAAAATGAGTGATAGAATGAGTGGATGATTGAATGAATAAACTGATCAACACCAATTCATTCATTCCGTCATTCAATCATTCATTTTTAGATCTTGGGACAAGGAACAAAACGCATTTCTTTTGGGGGTAATTTCCTATCAGTTAAAGGGAAGGTGTAGGAGAAAGAGATTTCATGGGCACCACCGCTGCCTATTCCCAAATCGGAGAT
>JAPUIM010000107.1 GCA_027297025.1 Bacteroidota bacterium
TTTACCTCTCAATTGGCAGTTGCTCAAGATCAGAGTTACCAAGGTAAGTTCGAACAATTGGGTACCATGCTCCCCACTCCTAATGAATACCGTACCGGGTCTGGGGCTCCCGGTACCAAATATTGGCAGCAAAAAGCTGATTATGATATAAAGGTCACCCTAGACGAACAGAAACAAACCATAACCGGATCAGAGACCATTACTTATTTTAACAACTCTCCAGATGAGTTGAAATATTTGTGGTTACAACTGGATCAGAATATGCGGGCCCAAAATTCCAATACCTATCAAACCCGTACAAACAATCCAGATGCTGCTAATTACAGCCGGGGATCCTACTCTATGGCTGATACCCTGCAAGGCAAAACACTGCTTTCTATTTCCAATGATTATGGATTTGATGGCGGTTACAAACTCCTTTCTGTAAAAGACAGAGAAAATAAAACATTAAAATATTCCATTAACAACACCATGATGAGGGTGGAATTACCCAAGTCTTTGAAAAGCGGGGGTTCGTTTATTTTATCAGTAGAATGGTGGTACAATATTAACGATCGCATGATCGTTTCCGGAAGGTCCGGGTACGAATACTTCCCTGAAGATGACAATTATTTATATACCATTGCCCAATTCTATCCTCGGATGGCGGTTTATGATGATATTAACGGTTGGCAAAACAAACAATTTTTGGGTAGGGGAGAGTTTGCCTTAACATTTGGTGATTACAAAGTAGCCATAACAGTTCCTTCTGACCATATAATAGCAGCCACCGGTTGGCTGCAGAATCCCAAAAATGTACTAAGCAAAAAGGAATTGGGCCGTTTCGAACAGGCTAAAAAATCAGATCAGCCGGTGATCATAGTGACCCAGGAAGAGGCGGAAGCTAAGGAAAAGGTAAAAACCACTTCCCAAAAAACCTGGATCTTTGAAGCTGACAAGGTTCGCGATTTTGCTTTCGCTTCCTCCCGAAAATTCATTTGGGATGCCATGGCAGTAGATATTAATGGTAAAAAACCCCTGGCCATGTCTTTTTATCCAAAGGAAGGTAATCCGTTGTGGGAACTGGAATCCACCAAGGCCGTAGCCAATACCCTAATAACTTATTCCAAACACACCATCGACTATCCTTATCCAGTAGCCATTTCGGTGCACAGTGCTTCCATAGGTATGGAGTATCCCATGATTTGTTTCAATTTTGGTAGGCCCAAGGAAGATGGCAGTTATTCAGATGCTTTGAAATACGGTATGATCGGGGTGGTCATCCATGAAGTGGGACATAATTTTTTCCCGATGATCGTCAACTCCGACGAGCGGCAATGGACTTGGATGGATGAAGGACTCAACAGTTTTGTGCAGTATCTCACCCAGGTAGAAATGTATGAAAACTTTCCCCACCGCCGAGGACCAGCAAGCAAAATAGTGCCTTACATGAGAGGGAGTAAAGAATACATGCGACCCATTATGACCAACTCCGAACAAATTTTACAATTCGGAAACAATGCTTATGGAAAGCCTGCTACCGCATTAAATATACTACGGGAAACGGTGATGGGTCCGGAACTTTTCGATTATGCATTTAAGGAATATGCACGACGTTGGGCTTTTAAGTCCCCTAGTCCGGCCGACTTCTTCCGCAGCATGGAAGATGCATCAGCGGTTGACCTGGACTGGTTTTGGAAAGGATGGTTCTACACCACCGACCACGTGGATATTGCCATTGATGAAGTGAAATGGTACAAAATGAATATTGAAAATCCTGAAATAGAATCTTCTATAAAAAAAACCAAAAAGGGCAGCTTAGCCGAAAAATCACAAAAGTCACTCGATTTCAGTGATGGTCCCCAGGAATTTAGTTTTGCCGAAACAGAAGGAAAAAAATACGGTGAGTTTCAAAATAAAATTGATGATAGCCAGGTAAAACGCCAATTTGCTGATAAAAACTTTTATGAGGTCACCTTTAAAAATGCCGGCGGTCTGGTAATGCCTTTAGTCATAGAGTGGACCTATACGGATGGCACCAAAGAGGTAGAACGAATTCCCGCTGAAGTGTGGCGGATGAATGAAAATGAGGTGGTCAAGGTGTTTGCTAAAGACAAGGAAGTGACTAATATTTTTCTGGATCCATTTTCGGAAACTGCAGACATTGAAACTGATAACAATCATTTTCCCAAAAGAGAGACGGCGTCCAGATTTCAGCAGTTTAAGGAAAAAACCAACAAATAGATTATTTATTTGTTCCTGCCAGGTCAAGAGCTTTACGGTAATAGTAATGTTTCCTAGGATCGTTAACCCAGCAAGTGTATCACTTAGAAGGGCAATCTCTCCAGATCAACATTACCTCCACTTAATATAATGCCTACTCTTTTGTCTTTGAATACGGACTGGTTCTTGATCAAAGCTGCCAATGGTACCGCACCAGAAGGTTCAATGATGATCTTCATTCTTTCCCATATCAGTTTCATGGCAGCTATAATCAAATCATCAGGAACCGTGAAAATACCTGCTACATACTTTTGTATGATGGGAAAGGTCTTATCACCCAAAGATGTCAAAAGGCCATCAGCTATGGTGCTGGGATTTACGGATGGAACAATCTTACCTTCTCTCAATGATTGCCAGGCATCATTGGCCCCTTCGGGCTCACCTGCGAACACTTGAGTATTTGGTGACAAGTAGTGAGTGGACAGGGCAGTGCCACTAAGAAGGCCTCCACCCCCTACCGGAGCCATTATATAATCCAGGTCACTGGTTTCTTCCAACAGCTCCACGGCGGCAGTGGCTTGTCCTGCAATGATGCGGTAGTCGTTGTAGGGATGAACAAAATGGGCACCGGTATCAGATACTATTTTTTTCAAGGCCTGTTCCCTGGCCTGTTGATTGGGTTCGCAAAAGGTTATTTTACCTCCATATCCCTCTACAGCAGCTACTTTTACTTTAGTAGAAGTTTTGGGCATAACGATGTAAGCATTAATACCGCGGTTTGCTCCAGCTAGTGCCAAAGCCTGGGCATGATTACCACTGGAATGGGTAGCTACACCGTTTTTGCTCTCTTGTTCGGAAAGGCTAAGGACCACATTAGAAGCTCCCCTAAACTTAAAAGCCCCAATCTTTTGAAGGTTTTCACATTTAAAAAAAATCTGAGTTCCTAATATCTTATTTATTGAAGTTGAGGTTAAAACCGGGGTTCGATGGATCCAGGATCCTATGCGCTCATGAGCCTTTTGTATAGTCCGAATATCTGGTATCCCCTTATTCATGAAATTAAATTTTTGGTCTAGTGAGCTTCCAACCAGTTCTCACCAAATCCACTCTCCACGTCTATGGGTACATCCAGCTGATAGGCGTTTTTCATCATCTCCTCAACTTTGGGTTGGACCCTTTCCATCTCTGAACGATGCACATCAAAAATTAACTCATCGTGTACTTGCAAGATCATTTTGGATTTGAGCTTAGAAGTCTTCAACCAATGGTCTATTTGTATCATGGCCAATTTGATGATGTCGGCGGCACTGCCTTGTAAGGGAGCGTTTATGGCATTCCTTTCCTCATATCCTCTAAGCGTAGCATTCCTGGAATTAATATCCCTTAGGATCCTTCTTCGGCCCATAATGGTCTCCACATATCCCCTTTCATGCGCTTCTTTAATAGTCTTATCCATGTATTTTTTAACCGAGGAAAACTCTTCAAAATAGGTATCAATAATTTCCTTGGCCTCTTTTCGAGGAATATTTAGATTTTGAGAAAGGCCAAATGCGGATATTCCATAAATCATTCCAAAATTAGCTGATTTAGCCATTCTGCGCATATCTGAATCTACTTGGTCCTGAGTTGTTTTGAATATTTTAGCGGCGGTAATGGCATGTATATCCTTCCCTTGTTTAAAAGCCTCGATCATATGTTTGTCCTGGGAAAAGGAGGCCATCAATCGCAACTCTATCTGTGAATAATCGGCAGAAAAAAGGATGAAGTCCTTATTTCTGGGCACAAATGCTTTCCTTATTTCCTTTCCTTTGGCAGTTCTTATGGGAATGTTTTGCAAATTGGGATTGATGGAACTCAATCGGCCGGTGGCTGCAATGTTTTGACGGAAATTGGTATGAATGCGGTGATCTGTTTTGCTAATCATTTCAGGAAGTGCATCCACATAGGTAGATTTTAGCTTAGTGTATTGTCGGTAATCCAATATATCCTGAGCAATTTTATGTTCACCAGCGAACTTCACCAATATTTCTTCCCCGGTGGCATATTGGCCTGATTTGGTTTTCTTTGGTTTGTCTGACAATTTAAGTTTGTCGAATAAAATGAGCCCTAACTGTTTGGGAGAAGCAATATTAAATTCCTCCCCTGCCTGGCTGAAAATTTCCTGTTCTACTTTTTTACTTTCTTTTTCCAGTATATAGGAAAGCTCTTTTAGTGCACCTGGATCTACCTTTATTCCTTCAAATTCCATATCGGCCAAAACTTTGACCAGCGGTAGCTCTAGTTCATAATATATTTTTTTGGCCTTGCTCCTATCTATCAATGGATGGATCTCCTGCTTAAGCTGCAGGGTAAGATCGACACTTTCACAGGTGTATTTTGAAATATTTTGGTATTCCAGGGTCTTGCCTTCTCTATGCTCCACTTTCCGTTTGCTGGCGATTACTGTTTGGGGATCGAGGGTATAATTGAGATACCGTTCGGATAATATCCCCAGTTCGTTGCTAGTGTCAGGATCGATCATATAATGGGCCAAAACCACATCGAAAAGGGGACCGGCCAGATCAATGCCATACTTGCGCAAGATCAAAAGGTCGTATTTTAAGTTTTGGCAAACCATGAGGATATCCTCATTTTCTAATAACAGTTTAAACTCACTCAGTATTTTAGTCGCTTCCTGGAAAGAAGAAAATGGCACATAGTAGGCTTCATTGGGATAGTAGGAAAAAGCAATTCCCAGTAAATTAGAGGTTATGGGATCCCCCCCATCGGAAACAGTATCAAGGCTAAACTCCTTTTGGATTTTTAAATATTCAATTAGACTTTTTCTCAATTCCGGAGTATCGATAACATGGTAATCCTTGATGGTTGAGAAAAAATCTTGTTTTTCCACCGGCGCCTCCTCTTCAACCTCCGCAGTCGATGATCCCCCTTCAGTAAATAAGGACATCTGGGCTGAACCTCTACTGCTTGAGGTTGAAGCCTCTCCGAGTATCCTTTTAAGAAGGGTACGGAATTCCAGCTCTTCAAAAATAGGTTGGAGCTTGCTCTTAACGGGCCCGGTATAAGCTAGATCTGATTCATCAAATATTATAGGTACATCAATTTTGATGGTAGCCAATTCCTTACTTAAGATCCCCTGATCTCCAAATTCTTCCACTAATTCCTTTTGCTTACCTTTCAATTGTTCCACGTTAGCAATCAGATTTTCCACCGTGTCAAATTCTTTTAGCAATTTGGAGGCTGTTTTTGCCCCCACTCCGGGTATTCCAGGGATGTTATCTGAAGCGTCTCCTTGTAAACCCAGCATATCCGTTACCTGATCAATGCGTTGTATGTCCCACTTTTTTAATATCTCTTGGATACCTAATATCTCCACTGCGTTTCCCATATAAGTGGGTTTGTACAGGTAGACATGATCTTGTACCAGCTGCCCGAAATCTTTATCTGGGGTCATCATATACACTTCAAACTCTTTGGCCGCTGCTTTCTTGGCCAGGGTACCAATGATATCATCCGCCTCGTATCCATCCAATTCAATTACCGGTATATCAAATGCCCTTATAATATCCTTGACAATGGGGATGCCGGATCGGATGTCTTCTGGCATAGCCTGACGATTGGCTTTGTACTCCTTATACACCTTATCCCGGAAGGTAGGCGCAGAGGTATCAAAGGCCACAGCAATGTGAGAGGGTTTTTCCTTAGAAATGATTTCAAAGAGTGAATTAGTAAATCCCAACATTACCCCTGTATTTTGACCTTTGGAATTAATACGGGGATTTTTACTAAAGGCAAAATGCGCCCGGTAAATGAGAGCCATGGCATCTAACAAAAACAGCTTTTTTTCCGGCTTCTTCATTTATTTTATTAAGAATATAAATATGTATCTTTAACTTGGTCTCCTTTCAGCTAAAATAATGAGAAACTTCCTTTTACTATTCACTTTTGTAGTTTTTTATAATAGCGTTTGGGCCCAGGAGGAAATTATCGATTTCGCCATTCGTGGAGGCAAATTAAGACAAGTTTTAATCACTGGCAATCAAAAAAATTATACTGCTGTTAAGTTGAGGCATGCCACTAAACTCCATTATACACTCCGGGCTCCCGACGGAAAAATACGTTCATCAAGTTATCAATCATCTTCTCCCGGAACCTATTTAGGGAGTATCCAAACTCCTACGGGATTTATATTTTACCACCTAAAAAACGGGATGGTAAGTATTGCCAATGTGGATGCTAAATTAACTCAAAATAAATTACTGCAATCTGAAAAAATCCTGGGTAATAAAGAAAAGTATTTAGCCAACCACTCCAATGGAACTGATTTAATCTTATTGACCAGTTCCAACCAACCATTTACATTTCATCTATATCGTTTTCGGGGAGGGCTCAACTTTGAGAAAAAGAGCTTTTTAGCAGAACAAACTATCCGGGCCAGGATTCCAAAATCATTGAAAATCAAAGGTGTATATATAAACTTTCCCCACATCTATTTCTTACTGGAAAAAGCTGGTTCAGCCAGGCGATCAAAGCCGGCAATCAGTGAGCTCAACAGAGTAGGGGCTGCACCTAGTCAAATCCTTAAATTTGAGTGGGATACGCAGCTCATGGCTTTATTGAATATTCCAGGTTCATTGGAAAGTACTAGTGGGACATACACAGATAATCTACATGATAAATACCTTTTCAGGTTTACTGCAAGAATATCACAAATGTATTTGTCTGTATTCGATCTGGAAACTCAAAATTTGGTCAAAAAATTTACTTATCGAAATGATGATGTGGTGGATCTACTTTTCCAAACCGCCCAGGAAAACAAGAGACTTGACGGATTTGAACCCACCAGGCTTAGGTTATTGGACATGACCAATGATATAGGTGCCGACTATTTTGAAAAAGATGTCGATCAGACTCCAAATACTTTGAATATCTTATCAAAAGGAAATTTGTCATTGCTTATCAGGCCCCTATTTCATGGCATCATAAGACTTGATCTTAGGTCTGACTATTATATAGAACCTTTTTGGCCCAACTTGATCCGGGATTCTGAAGAGAATCCGATAATTGAAAAGGTGAATTCCAGATTTCGAGCATATCTAACTTATCCGAAATTAAGGATCATTGACAATACCAATGTGCTGCCCGCGTGGTTGAGGCAACAAATGGAAAAATATATTACCGGACTTCAACAACAAGAAATCGTTATTGGCAAATATCACAGCTATTATGAAACCAGCCAATTGTATTTTGCCTATGAAGATAAAACCAATCGCCGGTTAAAAGTAGTGGTGTTCCACCCATAAATTTCATTATTTAAGCTAAACTTCTAGCCCATAAGTTATACTTTAAAAAAATCCTTCATAAGTTTATCGAGATAAAAAACTTACGAAGGATTGTAGTTGTTTACTAATACTGTTTCTAAAACTCTATCCTATAGCTTAATACCGGGATTATACCCAATTGAGTTTCTTCTACTATCCTATCTACATCACTGTCATAATAAATGCCCTGAACATTCTCTCGACTGGTGACATTTTGAATTTCCAAACGCCATATACGGGTTGATTTAGCCCGATTCTTACGATGGCTCACTTGCAAATCGATTCGAAAATAATCGGGAAGTCTTTCTGAAAATGCATTGATTAATTTATCACCGTCATTTTGTAACACGGTTTCTCCCGCCAGGCTTGATGCCTCTAAATCAATGGGGATAAATCTTTGATTACCCGACCAGGTAGTCCTGACATTAAAGGCCAAAATATTATCTTTTTT
>JAPUIM010000108.1 GCA_027297025.1 Bacteroidota bacterium
CTTCCCTCTTGCGAGTTGGCTTTTCTGATTCTTGCTCCTCAGGTTGTTTTCCCTGTTTCCAGTTCCTCCTTCCTGTTTTGCATTCCTCTTTCAAGTCTGCCTTTTATCCCTCACTTGATAATGCTAAAGTATGTGGTTGAATGAAAAGCACCAAATATATGATGTAATATTTTCCCACAATTTGTACACAATTTATAAACAGGGTTATGCACATTTTGGCCTGGAGTTTAGGCAGTTTCTGGGGGGAGATTCTCTTAGTGAATTGATTTTAACTCAATTAATGATATGATTAATTACACTTTCATAAATAAATGTTCAGGTGAAGGCCAGGTTAACCAGTTGGTTTCTGGTGAAATTCCATGATACCCTACTTAAAGTGTTGACACCAATTTATCCAGAAAGCCCTTAAAAGCAAAAACGGACACCTTTCCGTTTGGATCGGTGCCCGTTCATTCCCTAATGACCGTGATCTCTAAGGAACGTCAAGCTACAGCTTATTTTGGCTTCCTCCCTTTGGCGTTCTTTCGAACAGCCTCCCAGGTTTCTTACTCCTTTAGGCTCCCTTTTTCAAGTTTACCTTCAGTTGTATAGCTTTTTCAAGCTTGCCTATATTATCTCTCACCTGATATTGCTAAGGTATTGGGTGAAACTAAAATCACCAAATTAAGGATGTAATATTTTTGAACAATTTGTATACATTTAATTAACGACATTATCCACATTTTATTAGTGATGTTGGACTGTAGTTTGAATAATTTAATAATAGTTAGTATACTACTTGGCCATAAACAAACTTGTACCTCAATGAAAATTGTTTTTTGGATTGTAATTGCGATCATAATATTCCTTGGCTATCAACCGCTGAGAGCAGCGGCTGCCTATAGGTTTAAACAGCCAAAATTGGTGTTAGAAGGATTATCATTTTGGTTATTGGCCGCAATTGCTTTAGTAAGCGCCAGTTGGTGGCCTTTAATTATTGCCGGTTTTTTAGCAGTTTGGCTTAAAACCAGAAAAAAGACATGAATTTCAACGTTTGAAGCTTTCACTTTGTAAGAGCCGACCCCTTAGTGCTAAGTTTCATTTTTAAGGGTTCCCAATTATGGTGATAAAACCAATATTGAGAAATTCAGTCTTTTCCATTTTTATCATGATATTGAGTACCCTACCAAGTTGGTCGCAGCAGGATGAGCGGGATCTAGAGGATCTTAATATAAAGAAAGAAGACCGGCCCATTAAGAAGATTACCCATAGGGATGACCCTCGCCCTAAAATAGCAGAATTGCAGTATGAAGTTTTGGGCACATTTTCTGCTACCTCGGAATCTGATCAATTCGGTGCTTCCAGGGCAGACATCGATAAAGACCGAAGGATTAAAATAAAGCTCAAATTTCCGCTGGTACTAAAGTCCAAACTCAACATCATTGGGGGAATCGGATATAGAAATGAAAGGTTTAGCTTCGATAATATTGAAGAAACCAATTATCCCATTTATCAGCGACTGGAAAATAGGTCCTTAAAACAAGTGGCTGTCCAGATTTATCTAAAGAAGGATTTGGAAAACCAAAAGTTTCTGTTTGGATATTTTGCAAATTCCTTAAACTCTGATGAGATCCAATTGGACAATTTCTTCAATCAGCTCAAAACCAGTCTTTCAGTGGTCATGGGCAAGCAGAGAGATGAAGACACCCAAATTGGATTTGGAATATCATTTGGATTTGATTTTGGCCGACCCAGAATTTATCCATTATTTATATATAATAAACGACTGGACTATCATTGGGATGTTCAATTATTATTGCCAAAAGAGGCAAAGCTACGCTACACCATATCAGCAAAGATGCATTTGTTGGCTAAGATCGGGGTGAGCGGTACCAGCTATCATCTACAGGACCAGCCATTGGAGGGATTTAACAAATTGGAATTCCGGCAATCCAGTATACGCTTTAGGCTGGCACTGGAGAGAGAAATATATGATTGGCTTTGGTTTGGCATAAAACCCGGATATAATCTCCCCATCAACCTTTTTATCTCAGAACCAAAAAAAAGCAGAAAAGATAGCATTATCAATATCGACGCGGAAGCCGCCCCCTTTATTAATCTGCAACTATTTGCAGTAGTTCCTAAGCACTTATGGAAAAAGGCCAAGGGTAGATAAATATGAATATTGGTGGCTTCGGAGAAACCGAAAAGCTGATAATTTGTTATACATTATATAGATTAGATCCACTTATGGAAAATCAACTGCTCCCGCTTTTTCCTTTACAAATAATGTTATTCCCCGGCGAGATAGCTCCCCTTTATATATTTGAACCCCGTTATCGACAGCTTATTGAAGATAGCGAAAAAGAAAAAATAACTTTTGGGATACTCTATATCAATAATGCTCAATTGTTTCATATTGGCACAGAGGTCAAATTGCATAGTGTGTTGAAGAAATATGAAAACGGCACCTCAGATATAAAGATCGAAGCCCTAAATTTTTTCCGCTTGAGAGACTTCAAAAAGATAATGCCGGGAAAACTTTATAGCGGTGGAGTAACAGAAAGTATTGAGGTTGAAAATAAGATCGCCAACACAGGATTAAAGAAAAATTACCAAAAGTTTGAGAAACTTATAAATAACCAAATCCTGGATGACGGTGAACTCGACTCCATAAAGACCTTGGATATTGTGAAAAAGATAA
>JAPUIM010000109.1 GCA_027297025.1 Bacteroidota bacterium
CGTTCAGTGCTTCATAATGGACTATCTGTATTTTGCCCCTACTTCCTTCAAATAAGTTTAGACCATTGATGAGGGTATTGTCATAGACAAATTCTGCCTTGATACCACCATAGGTTATCTTTGATTGAGTAATGGGATTAATAATGCCACCGGGCGGAGGTACGGGAGTGGACCTAATCACTAAAGGATCTAGTTCATGGAATCGGGTAAAGGTCATAAATGGGCTTAATCCAAATCGAGAAGTTACAGTGAGAGGCAACGCCGCGCCTACCTCAAATTTGTTTAACGAATATTTTTGTAAGGCCTCAATTTGCTCAACAAACACCACATTTCTATCGAACCGAACATGGTAGTCTATCATATATTTCAAAAACTGGTATTCGGCAAATACATTTCCACTTTTAAGATCTGAGGTAGCCAATATTCCACCGAAAAACTTGTGGTTTTCCAGTATGTCATTCATTTCCGTTTCTAATTGGATACCAAATCCCAATAATGGGTCTATGACCCAAGAGGTGACGATATTATTTGCTGTGAATCGTGTTTTATAAGGCAATGGCCCAATAATTTCTTTGGTTTTTTGGTTCCTTCGATAATTCTCTAAAAATGTTGGGATTAGGTTATCTTCTTCAGCGTCTTCCAATTCGCTGTCAAATGTGTAATTATCGGTGTCAATAATTCCAGTCTCTTCTTCTGTCGACTCGGTCACAATATTATCAAGGCTGATCAAGGAAGTGGTATCCGTTACCGCAACAGCAAAAGCAATGGAATCGGCAATCTTGGACTCCTTAAGTCTACGTTTGACCAGCCGGTTGGAAATAAACTTTGCCTGAAGGGTGCTCTGCCTGGATGTTTGGGGAGTGAAAATATTGTTGTCGAAATTAAAATCCTTTTGCACAAATACATAATCCTTCCCCTTCTTCAGCATGGTAAATGCTGCCATGCCCGCTTCATAGTTGATATCGTATTCTTTGACTCCAGTTCTGAAATTGGTTACCTGGTGGAATACCTTGCCAGTCAAATTATATTTGTAAATATTGAATATACCTTTTTGATCACTTAGATAATAAATATTAGATCCAACTGGTATTGGCATTATATCCTGACTGACAGTTTTAGTTATTCCCACCAATACATTTTCAGTGGTATCCAAATCATACATGAAGAGATTGAAATTTTTACCAATATCCTTCAGTTCACTTTTTTTGATGTTAAGTGTATCGCTTGGTCGATTGGAACTGAACACGATAGCGTCTGAATTGGGGACAAATCGAGGGTGCAAGTCATCAAAAGGATCACTTGTGACCCTTTTAATGGCATTGCGTCGCATGCTTAATAGAAAAATATCATTCTGGCCATTCAGGTCTGCACTTAAAACTACCAATCTCCCATTTTCAGAAAACGAAAAATCCTTGACATGATTGAATCGGCCCAGGTCTTTGCGCTGTTTGCTCTTGGAGGGCAAGTCATACATCCACATGAAAACCTTGCCTATTTTATTACTTATTATAGCCAAAGAGCTATTATCTCGCCAAGCCAGCAAGGGTAGATCATATTCAATTTTTTGATTGATCACCTTGTATCCGCTGGTAAGTATAGTGTTTTCTTTTCCGGTTTGCAGATCCCTTAACTTAATTTTGTATTTTCCTTTTTGATTCTCGGTATAGGCTAAATACCTGCCGTCAGGGCTGATTTTTACACTTTTGAAAACCAATTTCTTATTATTCCTCTTTTGAAGTTTGAGGCTATCATGGGGAGTCTTGTAGTCTTCACGAATTTTTTCCGCCATATTATTATAATATGACTGCCAATTGAAAAGAAATTGTTTAAAAGGAAGGCCCAGTGTATTGGCAATACTATTTTCTTCATTGCGAATGATCCGGGTGAGATTTAGAATATTTGAGATATTGCTACGCCCATAAACTTCAGCGATATAATTCCAGATGGAATGTCCTACCAGGGTAGCATCTTTTCCTTCAAATTTTGTAAGCTTTTTTATTTTGCGCTTATTCATTAGATCCCTCATATAGTCATCCATTTCGGTACTCCAGCCATAGGCTATGTAGTGTGCAGCCCCATGTAGAAACCATAAGGGCAGGTTTAGCAAATAGGAACTCTGAAACATATCTGACAAACTTCCACCAAACATCATGTCATTGATCAGAATCATAGTGACCTTGAAAATTAATTCACTCTTGAATGCTGAATAGGTGCCAGGATATGCTAATTCGACCTGGGATTTAACAAAATTGGTTTGACCTCCGACAGTGAAATTATTCTGATTTACCCCAACATTGCTCTGCTGCAAATCAGTGACGGAGTTGTATAAGAAAATTTTTGTTTTATTATAAGGAGCATAACCCAGAATTTCTGTGATTCCTTCAAATTCTTCCTCCAGGTATTTTACTGCCAGGCTGGCGTTGTTAACACCCCCCTCATAAAAATAGATATCGAAATTCTCTGTGCTATAGAACTTCCAATTGAAGTCTTTATATTGAAGACGGTTTTTCCCAAATTGCTCTTTCGTTACTTGTGCATATGAAGCCAAAAAAGTAAGATGAAAGAAAACAAAAAGAAAAATATATTTTCTAAACCCTAACATCAAAATCAGCGCCTTTTCATTTCAGGTAATATAACGAAAAATATCTAGCAATATTTACTTCAGAATCTAACTCTCTACCATTTTCAAGGTACTCCACAAATTGATTAGCATAGTAGGGCGCCAGGGATATTCCTTTGGTTCCTAAGCCATTAAATATGCCTATTGGTTCAAATTTCGGATGTAAACCTATAAAGGGACGTCTATCTTTGGTAGTTGGTCTTATACCCACCTGTTGACCTACCACTTCATAGGGTACACTAGTCAGCTCCTCAAATTTCTGGCCAAGATCTGTTTTGGCTTCATCGGTAGTTTTTAATAACTGATTTTCCCAGTCATATGTTGCACCTACTCTATAAAAGTTCGATCCAAGAGGTAATACGAAAATACCCCTAATAATGATATTGTCTATAGCTACATCTGATTTAAGGTCGATCAACTCGCCCTTAACTAAACGAAAGGGCAACCAATTAAAATATTGGTTACTCTTGATATGGGTGCCATCACAGAAAATTATTTTTTTCGTTACCAAATCCCTGTATTTCACTTGGTGTTGATGGATTTCCAAATCATTGTCATCAAAATACTCCTCTCGCAATCGGCTTTCGTTGGTTAAATACTGGCAAAAACTACCTAAAAATTTAGGTAGGTCGATATATCCGGATTGGTCAATAACCACACCACCAAACGGATCATTTACCGGGTAGGTTTCGTCACTTCCGATTTTGGTCTCAACCACAAATGGTCTATACATTGGATCATTGGCTTTGGCCATCCAATCATTCTGTTCAGCTATAGAGGTAAATGGTCTATAGATATTTACCGGATGCATGAACTTAGCGCTCAGGATATTTTCCAATTCTCCATATTCTTTTTTTAAAAAGGGGAATAAATGATGGGCATTCCAGGTTCTGACCAGGCGCCTTCCGGTGATAGGATTGTATATGCCGGCAGCCACTGAGGAGGAAACGTTTGATTTGGGGTCATCAATAACCAGTATTTTTTTCTGGTATTTAATTAGATGATAAGCCAGAAGGCTGCCGGAAATCCCTTGTCCAATTATTAAATAATCCAAATTCATCTCCCGATAAAATGCGTTATCTTTGACCCTGATGGCGGGAAGGGCAAATATACAATCAATGATTCAGATTAAATGTTTCGTTTTTGGCCCGTTTATGGAAAACACCTATCTGTTATACGATAATACCAAAGAATGTATAATAGTGGATCCAGGTTGTTATACCGAAACTGAAAAAAGTGAAATAAAAGACTTCGTGACGGAAAATGAACTGATGGTCAAATTATTGGTAAATACCCATTGTCATATTGACCATGTCTTAGGTAATAGTTTTATAAAAGATCAGTACAAAGTTGATTTGGTCCTTCATCCAAAGGAGGAGGAATTATTAAAAGCAGTAAAAGCATATGCGCCTGGTTATGGTTTTCCCCTTTATCAGGAAGCCACCATAGACCATTATTTGGAGGAGGGCGATCATGTGACTTTTGGCAATTCAACATTTGAAGTGATATTGGTTCCGGGTCATTCACCTGGTCACATTGCGCTTTTTCACCAAGATCAGAAAATTTGTATTGGTGGTGATGTTTTATTTCAAGGAAGCATAGGACGAACCGATCTTCCAGGGGGAGATTATCAGCAACTAATAGATAGCATTAAGCAAAAATTATTTCCACTGGGTGATGGGGTCAATGTGTATAGTGGTCATGGACCGGTTACCGATATTGGGACGGAAAAAATAAGCAATCCTTTTGTGGGAATATAACCTAATATAATTTGTCTTTTAAGGTACATATACCCAATATACTTACATCGGGAAACTTGTTATGTGGATTTCTGGGAGTCATTCAGATGGTGCAAGGGGATTTAACCATCGCTTGTTATTTTATCTGGATGGCCGCATTTTTTGATTTCATCGATGGATTTTCAGCCAGGTTCTTTAAGGTGGATACTGTTATAGGCAAAGATCTGGACTCTCTGGCAGATATGGTGACTTTTGGACTGTTGCCCGCCCTTATTCTATTTACTTTACTGGAACAACTATCTTCTTCATCTTTTATACCCTATTTGGCTTTTTTGATCACCGTATTCTCTGCGGTAAGGCTAGCTCGATTTAATGTGAGTGAACAGAATGCTGGTTTTATCGGATTGCCCACCCCCGCCAATGGCATTCTTATAAGCTCTTTTCCCTTTATCATTGACGGGGATTTTGGACTTGTTACCCAATTCCTTTCCAATCCCATTATCCTAGCAATATTGACCATAATATTATCCATATTATTGATAGCTAATGTGCCAATGTTTTCCTTAAAATTTAAAGACTACTCCTGGGCCAATAACAAAGTGAAGTACATTTTCATTTTGTGTTCTATTTTATTATTTACATTTTTTCAATTAATGGCGATACCATTTATCGTCTTGTTTTACATAATTTTATCCATCTCCAATAGATTTGTGCTAAAATAGGCTTTAGAGGTCGCCTTACATTTGACCAGCTTAACGGACTCATTATTTTATCGGAACATTTAAATATATAAAAGGGTTATACGTTCATAAAGGGGCCTCTTAGCAGGTTCTCGATCCAAATGAAAACTCTTTGTTTATCATCACTTTCTTACTGGATACTGGCATTGATTCAGCTGTTCAACTCAGTTCCTGCATTCTCCCAAATGGGGGAAAATTCCGTGCTAGCCCAGGGAGATTGGTACAAGATAGCAGTTACTGACTACGGAGTTTATGAAATAGATATTGATTTTCTCAATGAAATGGGATTGGATACGGAGACCATTGATCCCAGAAAAATTCAAATTTTTGGAAATGGAGGTACCATGTTACCCCAGGAAAATAAACAACCAAGGCACCGGGATCTGGTTGAAAATGCCATAATGGTAGAAGGTGAGGCTGATGGAGTTTTTAATCAACAAGATCACATATTGTTTTATGGGCAGGGAACTAGCACCTTTTTTTATGATGCCCCAAAGAAAAGTTTTTTTTATGAAGACAATGTTTATTCTGATACCACCTTTTATTTCCTCACAGTTGGCCAGGAAAATGGATTAAGAATTGACATCCAGGAAAATCTTGGAGACCAATCACCGGTGCTGACCGCTTACGATTATTATGAAGCACATGAATTGGACCAGGAAACTATACTTAAACCAGGCTCTGGAAGGGAATGGTATGGTGAAAGGTTTGATATTACCCTCATCCATGAAGTAGATTTTACCATTCCGGGAATTGTTGATAATTCAAAGATCCAGTTGATTGCAGTGGTCTTGGGGCAATCCCTGGGACCGGCGCAGTTTAATATTGAAATGAACAATGTATTTCTGGGAAGTCTTCAGCCAGCGTCTATTCCTGATGCTATTTATGGAGTTAAAGGGGCTGAAACCATAGATACCTTAATAATTGATTCAAATGAGATAGCAAACCCTGATAACTTAACTGTACGCCTAACTTTTGAGCGCAACACCTCCAAAAGATCGTTGGGACACCTTAATTATCTGTTTTTAACGGTAAAAAGAACCTTGGAAATGGATGATCAGCAGATTATTTTTCGATCACTAGAAAGTCTTTTAAATCCTACTTCTATTTTTCAGATTGCCAATGTCAATAACAACTCACAGGTATGGGACATTACAGATCCTTTACGACCAAAACTTCAGGAACTTAATTTTGAGGGGAATAGCGCCAAATTTGGAACAGAGACATTTGGCTTGAAGGAGTTTATTGGGTTTGACCAATTCAATTTGTTAAAACCTCGATTTTCATCAAAAGTGGGAAACCAAAATTTGCATGGCGGTGGATCGGCTCAACTAGTGGTGGTTACCCACCCTTCACTTTTTTCTGAGGCCCAAAGACTGGCTTCGTTCAGGAACCAAAACGATGGAATTTCAGTAAAAGTAGTTACGGTACAGCAAATTTATAATGAATTTTCTTCAGGTGCACAAGATGTTACAGCTATCAGGGATTATATGAAATTCTTATATGATAAAGGTTCCGGAGCATCCCGGCTGAAGTACTTATTATTGTTTGGGAAAGGATCTTTTGATTACAAAGACCTCTCACCGGTTAATCTCAACTTGGTACCGATTTATGAATCCCGCAACTCTTTACACCCCATATTCAGTTACTCCTCAGATGATTATTTTGGATTTCTGGACAATGATGAAGGTCTATGGGAAGAAACCTCTAATGGCGATCATTTACTGGATATCGGCATCGGAAGAATACCAGCGGCAAATTTGTCAGAGGCTAAGGCTTATGTAGACAAACTTATCATTTATTCCACGGATTTGGATGCTTACGGTGACTGGCGCAATGAAATATATTTTGTGGCAGATGATGGAGACTTTAACACCCATCAAAGGGATGCTGATAAATTGGCAGTAGTGGTAGATACTGTCTTTCCTCAATTTAATGTGAACAAGATCTATATGGATGCTTTCCCTCAAATCCCCAATCCAAGTGGGGAAACAGCTCCTAGAGTAAATGAAGCTTTAAATAAAGCGGTAGAAAATGGTGCTTTGGTGATCAACTTTACCGGACATGGCGGTGAATCTGGGTGGGCACATGAGAATATTTTAGATATCAGCACCATAAACAATTATAGTAACCTAAAAAATCTCCCACTATTTGTTACTGCCACTTGTGAATTTGGCCGGCATGACGACCCTAATCGTCGGTCGGGGGGTGAATTATTGGTGCTGAACCCCAAAGGGGGGGCCATCGCCTTAGTGACAACGGCCAGACCTGTATTCTCCAGTACAAATTTTCTATTAAACGTAGCTTTTTACAATACGGTATTTCAACAGCCGGATGGTCTATACCAAACTCTGGGAGAAATAATGCAGAGTACTAAAAACAATAGCCTCAATGGCAGTATAAATCGCAATTTTAGCTTATTAGGGGATCCATCCTTGAGATTGGCCTATCCCCAGAAGGAGATAATCATCACTGAACTCAATGGGATACCGGTTTCCTTAGAAAACGATACTTTAAAAGCGTTGGAAAAGGTGAAACTTAAAGGAGAAATTAGGAATCCGGATGGGAGCCTGGACACTAATTTCAACGGCATCTTGATAGCTAAGGTATTTGATAAGCCCACTTCCACTGAAACATTAGGTGATGAAGGCCCAACCATGATATTTGATGAAAGAAAAACTACCTTGTTCCGAGGTCAGGTAAGTGTGATTAATGCTAGTTTTGAAATGGAATTCGTAGTGCCAAAAAACATTTCTTATTTGATAGATCATGGCAAAATAAGTATGTATGCAAAAAACGGCCCTATTGATGCCAACGGATCGAATATTGAATTGTTGATTGGTGGCAGCAATAATGATATTGATTTGGATCGGACCCCTCCGGATATCGAAATTTTTCTAAATAATATTGACTTTCGACCTGGAGATCGCACCGGACCTGATCCCTTGTTATTAATAAATCTAAGCGATGAAAGTGGAATAAATATTTCGAACCAAGGATTAGGACAAGAAATAACGGCAACCTTGGATGATAGCCTGGTATTCCAGTTGAATGATTTTTATATCGCTGATCTAGATCAATTTCAAAGCGGATGGGTGGAGTTTCCATTACAAGGTTTGACCAAAGGATCACATGCAATCAAGGTGAAAGCTTTTGATACCCATAATAATTCCAGTGAAAAATTATTGGAATTTTTTAGTGGAAAAAATGCTAAAGTGACATTTGGAAACGTTATTAATTATCCGAATCCCTTTTCTGAAAATACAACCTTCAGAATATCCCATAATCGGGAGGGCGAAGATTTGGATTTGATCATTCAGATTTATTCATTACATGGGCAGCTTATAAAAAATATGATCTACCAAGTAAATAACAGTGCCGCTATCATTGATGGAATTGAATGGGATGGCAGAAATAATCTGGGTGAGCCAGTGGACGATGGCATTTATGTATACAGAATCAATATTCAGTCGCTGGTGGATGGTTCAAAAAATCAATTGCTAAAAAAGCTTGTTATCATAAAATAATTATCTTTGTAATCCTTGATTTTAAAAAGTTTTTCGATGACAAATCTCTTGAAATCAATTATATCTGGAATATTTGTTTTAACCTTAGTGAATTCTTCCTGGGGACAGTCTACCGCAATCATATCTGGTCAGGATACTTCCAGAAGGGTGATCACCACCGCCGTACCATTTTTGATGATCGCCCCAGATGCCCGTTCCGGAGCCATGGGTGATGTGGGCAGTGCCATTTCAGCTGACCCCAATAGCATACACTGGAATCCAGCGAAATTGGCACATATTAAAACAGATATTGGATTCTCATTGTCCTATACCCCTTGGTTGGGTAAGATCATCAATGATATGTCTATTTCTTATCTAGCGGGATATAAAAAGATCACCAGGGAGCAAGCAGTAGGTATGTCGATCCGGTTTTTTGATTTAGGAGATATCCAACTAACCGATGAAAACGGAAGCCCTTTAGGACGGTTTAGTCCCAGGGAGTTTGCCGTTGACGGTACTTATTCACGAATATTAACAGAGCACTTAAGCCTGGGTCTTTCTGCACGGTTTATCCATTCGAATCTATCCGGCAATTTTACTGCACCGGGGAATGACGGTAAGAATGGTACCAGTATAGCCGTAGATTTAGGGGCTTTCTATCAAAGAGATTTGCTTTTAAGTGGAGCCAATTCCAATATTGCTTTTGCAGTTGTTATGTCCAATATTGGTAAAAAGATCACCTATTCCAATGACAGCAACGAAGATT
>JAPUIM010000011.1 GCA_027297025.1 Bacteroidota bacterium
GCCGCATTCCTTACCCCAATTAGCTATCAAACAAATCTAATTATTTACGGGCCCGGAGGGTATTCGTTTGGTGATTTCTTCAAAGTGGGATTACCAGTAACCGTAGTTTATCTTATTACAGCATTTGTCTCTATAGTACTAATCTACAAGGATAGTCTATTGTAATTCTAAAGAAAATACATCGGGGAACCATTACTCTAGTCAAGAAGGCCATTCCTATAATAATAAATATCGACAAGACTATGGTGCTGTTTCTAATTCTTCCGGTCACATTGATGTATTAAATAGGAAATGTGATGATCAACTGATACACTGAGTCGGCCCAGTCATACATGCACCGGCTATTTATAAATCTTGTATTTTAAGTCCACCGGTTAAAAAAAAACCCTGAAGTCTCTGACCCCAGGGCTAATAATAAGATTTAATTAACACTTTTAAATGTCCACTCTCTTTTTGGTGGTATAGATCACCTTTCGAGCTTTGGCTTCCTTCAACTGCTGCTGTACATCAGTCAAAATCCCCATTTTGGCTTCGCTATCCACCTTCAAGGAGATGGTGATTTGGTCTCGCTCCACCTCGCTCAGTTTATCCTTTTCACGAGCCACAAACAAGGTGATACTGGACACATCAATAAACACATCATTTACCTGGATCAGCGGTTCTGATCCATACTTTCGGGCATCCTTGGGTTTTCCGATATAAATATAACTTACCAATGACTTCTTTAGCAGCTTTTGCAGCTGGGTTGCCCGTGGAATATTTTGAGTCACCAGGATATCGGTCTCCCTTAGCACAGTTGTTACCATAAAAAAGAATAACAGCATGAAAATGATATCAGGAAGGGACGCGGTAGGAATATCCGTACCAGACTTGGTTTTTTTCTTAAATTTTGACATCGGTTATTCTCCTATTTTAGATGGTTCAGCTATTGAAATTTGTCGTGGAATTCCCTCCCTGGCTTTTTCATACAACGCCTTCAGAGCTGGATCCTTTTTATCCAGGTTTCTAAACAGATCCGCAAGATCGGCTCTGGTAGCGTCCGGGAAATAATTCAATAGTTCCGTAGCTATTCGTTCTCCATAAATCTCATTGTAGGAGCCCTGTAACTCATCCAACACGCCTACAAACAACTCGTAACTGGTTCCTCTATCGGTTTTAAAAGATACCACAGCATCTTTAGGACTATCTGACAAATTGGGATTCCTGCCATAATTAAGCACAAATTCCTTGATCATAGGCCTTAACTTTCTAACATCATTTATATCACCGAATGGTTCGTCCTCCACCAATAATTTGTCCCGTGAGTTAGCCAATATCTTAAAGATATTCCTCTGATTTTTTGTAATATCAGGAGGAGGCTCATTTGGATCCGGCTTGGGAGGTAGAATCATCAAGATTCCTTTGTCATTGGCAATGGTTGTGGTAACTAGGAAGAATATGAGTAACAGGAAGGCAATGTCGGCCATTGATCCTGCATTCACCTCCTGGCTACCTTTGTTTTTACTTCGTGCCATTATTTGAATATTTTAGATACTTCAGCGTATACAATTGCTACGGTTACAATTAACAGTAGCAGGTACATCATGGTCAGAAATCCGCCAATTACTTGAGATGTACCTGCATCGACACCAAACTGGGTGTACTTCGCAGTTACCTCATCTCCCGACAAGGCATACGAAATGAAGAATAGTACCACTAATGACCCCACGCCAATGCCAGCACCCTTTAAACTGGCTGGATCACTCAAGGAGTGTATAAGCGGCATAACTATTGCTGCAGCAGTTGCCACACCTATAAGAATATAGCTTATCCAAAGCCCGTAATCACTTATAAATTCACCCATGATTTTATTATTTTAAATGCTTATTTAGATAAGTTATGTTTTACCAGAATGTCAACCAGAGAGATAGAGGCATCTTCCATTTGATTCACCAATGTATCAATCTTTGAAATAAGGTAATTGTAGAACAATTGAAGGATGATCGCCACAATCAAACCGCCCACTGTTGTCAAAAGCGCTACCTTGATACCTCCCGCAACCAGACTAGGAGAAATGTCACCGGCAGCTTCAATGGCATCAAAGGCACCAATCATACCAATTACTGTTCCCATAAAACCCAACATAGGGGCCAGTGAAATAAACAGGGAGATCCAAATCAGACCTTTTTCCAACCTACCCATTTCAACCGAGCCGTATGAAATGATTGATTTCTCGACCATTTCGATTCCCTCAGACATACGCATCATGCCTTGAGTAAATATTGAAGCCACAGGACCTTTGGTGCTTTTACAAAGATCTTTAGCCGCCTCTACCCCACCGGAAGAAAGTGCATCTTCCACACCAGCAAGAAGCTTCTTAACATTGGTAGTGGACAGATTCAATGTAATGATCCTTTCCACGGCAATAGCTAGTCCCAATATCAAACAAATCAATACAGTCGACATGAAGCGCCAGTCTCCTTCAATAAATTTTAGCTTAATAATTTGATGGAAGCCTGGCTCCTCCTCCATTTCTGTTTCCATGGGGGCAGCTACTTCTTCAACCGGTTCCTCGGCAACTTCTTCAACCGCCGCTTCCTCCATGGCAGAAGTATCATCCATGGATTCCATAGCTGATTCGTCAGTTGCCTCATCCTGAGCTAAAGTGTAGTTAGAATAGCCAAAGCTCAAAATACCAGTGAGCATCAGTAAAGTAAATAACTTTTTCATAATTTAAGTGTTAATAAATCTTAAAATTTAAATTGGTTTAAATTGATAATTTCATTTATAGGGATAATACAATTTTTGTTTCGGTTAGCGGAGAGGAAGGGATTCGAACCCCCGGTACCCTTTTGGGGTACACTCACTTTCCAGGCGAGCACCTTCAACCACTCGGTCACCTCTCCTGACGATAAAAAAAATTATATTATTCAAAACAAATAAATCAATAAAAAAACCCTTATGCAAATTTTAAAATATTTTTTTAAGTGATGGTCTAGTCAGTTCATTTCCCCAGAAATAGGCAAAATTAATTTCTTTTTTACTTTTTCAATTGAATTTTCATCTCCCAGCACGAACATTAGTTTTGTCAATGCCGCCTCTGTAGTGATGTCATTACCACTTACTACCCCAATATCCTCCAATTGTTTGCTAGTAGCATAACGGCCTTGAATGACTTTACCCCCCACACATTGGGACACATTAAAGATAATTATCCCTTTTTGAATGGCTTTGGAAAGACAATTCACAAACCATGGATCAGTAGGTGCATTTCCAGAACCATAGGTTTCCATCACCACTCCTCTCAATCCGGGAATGGTCAACATCCTCTCTAGCATAGTTTCATTGATATTGGGATAAAGTTTAATTAAAGTAATGCTATCATCAAAATGGGTATTGAGTTTTAGTTTCCTATTATCAAGTCTGGGCTTTAGAAGAGCCGGTTCATTAAAATCAATAATAACTCCGGCTTGGGCAAGTATCGGATAATTTTCGGATTTGAAAGCACCAAAATGGCTACTCCTAACCTTCTTCGACCGATTGCCCCTTAGTAAGAGAGAATTAAAAAATATACAAACTTCCTGCACTAAAGGTCGCTCATTTTTTTTAGTTGAGGCGATTTCAAGGGCGGTATATAGGTTTTCACGAGCATCAGATCGCATAGCCCCCAAAGGCAACTGGGCCCCGGTAAAAATGACCGGTTTACCCAAATTATCCAGCATATAACTTAATGCGGAAGCAGTAAAGGCCATGGTATCGGTTCCATGGAGAATTACAAATCCATCGTATTGCTGGTAATTATCTAAGATAATTGTACCAATATCAATCCAGTTGTCCGGCGAAATATTTGATGAATCAATGGGGTCACTAAAACTGATGACGGTTAGTTTTAGGTTAAATCTTTTGAGAAGGGGGATATTCTCTCTGATCTTTCCAAAATCAAAAGGCACCAAGGTGCCTTTATCATCGTATACCATACCAAATGTCCCACCCGTATAAACAATTAAGATAGATGCGCTGGCATTGGTTGAAGCCAAGGTTTTTATGTTAACTTCCTTAAATTTCATTCTTTCAAAGAGAAAAGTTTTGACGCATTTGCATGGGTGGCTTTCGCTATCTCTTCCAATTCAACCTTCATAAATTCAGCCACTTTTTGACCTATAATTGTCACATAGGAAGACTCATTTCTTTTACCCCTATAAGGAACCGGGGCCAGATATGGGCTATCGGTCTCCAAAAGAATGTCTCCAAGATCCAACTGAGGTACTACCTGGTCCAAGCCTCCGTTTTTGAAGGTAACCACACCACCTAACCCAAGGTGAAATCCTGCTTCTGTTACCCTGATGGCTTCTTCAAGAGTACCGGTAAAACAATGGAATACACCTCTAAGAGTTCCATCCTGGGCTCCTTCTATCACCTTTATGGTTTCATTGAAAGAGTTTCGGCAATGAAGTACTATGGGTATATTGTATTTTTTTGCCCAGGCGATTTGAACATCCAATGATTCAATCTGTTGCGCTTTAAAGGCGTCATTCCAATAAAGATCTATACCCGTCTCCCCTATGGCTACGAACTTCCTCTTTTCCAACCAACTCTCAGCCAAAGACAGTTGGTGTTCAAATTTTTCATCCACAGAGCACGGATGCACTCCCATCATAGAATAACATATTTGAGGGTATTGCTGCTCTAATTTTAGCATATCTTCAATGGATTCTGCATCGATATTAGGCATTAAGATCTTCTCTACCTTTTTATCTAAACAACGGTCCAATACCTGCACGATATCTTCTTGAAAGTCCTTCAAATAAATGTGTGAATGTGAATCAATGAATTCCATGAACATGTACCTAGTAAAGGCGACCCTTCCAATTGATTTTAATGGGCAAAAGATAAAAAATTATAGATACCAACCATAATACTGCTCCGTAAAACTCATACCAAAGGATATCCACTAATTTCACCTTTTGATCAAGCTTTTGAAAGATCTGGTAAATAAGTAATCCTTGAAAAATTTCTTTGGTTAAAAAAAAGCTAATCGCCAACTCTGGCAGAAACACTGAAAGCAAGATTATTGACGGTAAGAATAATGTTTGCATAAACAAAATCATTAGCAACCATACTGGTAATTGAAAAACTCCTTTGATCCATCTTTTCCGTTGATGTAAAAGACTGCTGAAGGTTTTCTGCCCATCAGTGGTTACCAACGCCCCTTTTTCAAACAAATTAATCACCTGCTGCCCCTGTTTCCTCATATGAATGAATAATTCATGATCTTCAGTCACTGAAGAAGGCAAAGATTCATATCCACCTACCTGTTTATAAGCCAATCGGGCAATTAACATATTATTTCCCATTGCAGTTATAGGTATCCCTGTATCAGTAATTATCTTTATTAAGGCCTGAGCATATAACCATTCAATATTCTGTAATCTCTGCAGCAATGAATCTCCTTCGATAATGGTGGTACCGTTGACTAAACTTGCACCTCCTCGATGTTCAATCATATAATTTGCCCATCCGGGCAAAACCTTTACATCGCCATCTGTTACTAAAAAATACTCACCAGTTGCTTTTTTTGCCAGTTGTGCTAAAACATTAGCTTTGGCACGCGCCTCTCCTACCTGTTCATGAATATCATACGCCTGAATATTTGAGTTTGGCCCGGTATAAGACCTAATTTTAGATAACGTTTGGTCATTGGACCCATCATTTCCAACAAGCACCTCAATTTTGTCTTTGGGGTACCGCAGAGATGTCAGGGAAGTTAAGCATGAATCTATATGCTTTTCTTCGTTCCTGGCTGCAATCAGAACAGATAATTTCGGCAGTTTACTGTGAGATAAAACTGCAGGTTTTTGCCGGAATTTCCAGCACCATAATAGCACTAAGGTCAATAACAAATTGACAATAATTATTCCAAACAATAAAAAAATCAGGAAGATCATAGGGCTTTGAATTGGTATCCCATATCAACAAAATATTTTAAATATACCGGTAACATAAAGCGAAGATTCTTTTCAGCCTTTAGGCTATCATGAAAAATGATGATGGAACCATCTTTTGTTTTCTTACGCGCATGGTCAAGTCCCCATTTAGGATCAAGGTTTTTATCAAAATCACCAACAAGATAATCCCACATAATGATTCTGAAGTGATCGATCAACATTTTAATTTGGCTTCTGGTTATCCTTCCATAGGGAGGCCTTATCAACTTGGTAGGCCGATTTGGCAAAATCTCTGAAATAAGCTTTTCACACTTATGGATATTTTCCAGATAAAGATTATCAGGGGTTTTCCAGCCATTGAGGTGATTAAAAGTGTGGTTTCCCACACTGTGGCCAGCTGCATGTATTTCACGGAATAATCCGGGATTTCTTCTTATATTTTCTCCTACACAAAAAAACGACGCCTTGGCATGGTACTTATCTAAGATATCCAATACCAAAGAAGTGACTTGGGGTACCGGGCCATCGTCGAATGTGAGGTATAATTTCTTTTCGTCATTATACTTATCCCAAACTAGTTGTGGATATAGGACTTTTAAAAGCCAAGGGGTTTTATGAAAGTACATGATCCAATCTTGGGAAATTCAAGTCAGTAATAGTCAAGAATCCACCCTACAAGACAAAATAGTTATGTCATCAGTATAGCTTGCATTTCCCTTAAACCTATTGACCTCATCTAAAATACCCTGATGGATTTGTTTTAAATCCTGATCGGCATTATCCATCAAATATTTATTGATACGATCTGCGCCAAATTCCTGACCTTCCGGATTGAATGTTTCAGAGAGTCCATCGGTATAGGAGAAATACAAAAAGCTATCTAGCTCGGTGATAAATCCTTCATTGATAAATGGCAAGGGATGAAAAACTCCCAATACAGTAGTCCCATCAGTAAGTATATTCATGTTTTTATTACCATCTATCAAAATTGGAGGATTATGTCCGGCGTTCACATAAACCAAGGTTTTCAATTGGTGATCATAGATACATGCAAAGACTGTAATGAAATTCTCACCCTTGGCATTCTCCAAGATCTGAAAATTCAATTCCTTAATAATTTCTGAAAGATTAGGGGTTTGACGGATCAAAGTCCTTAAAGAGGCTTGAAAGTTTGACATGATGATAGCCGCTGGTATGCCCTTGCCGGATACATCTGCAATACATAACAAAAATTGATTTTTATTGATCGGAATATAATCATAGTAATCCCCGCCAACCGTATGGGAAGGAAGATAGCTGGCCTCTATTTTCAACCTCACTCCATATGGCAAGTCTACCGGAAAAAGATATTTTTGAACGTCTTTGGCAATTTCCAATTCTTTCCGAAAAGCTTCCTGTTTTAATTCTTGTCGGGCAAGTTTTTTATTTTCGATGGCTACAATGATCAAATTGGTTATAGCCTGCAAAAAGGCAGTATCTGTCCTTGTGTGTGTATCACCTGGGAAAGTCAAAAAACCGCTTGCGAATACCGTTGCCAAAAGCTTATCCTTGTGTGAAACCGGTATGACCGTGTCGAATTCCAAAAAATCGCCTATTGCACATTTACTGTCAATTGTAGAGACCTCTTTTATTTCCAAGAATTTTTGATGGAATGGTATCGAAAAAAAATCTTTATCCGTACCAAAATTTACCTGACATGTCCAATCCTCATCAAGTACATAAAGGGCAAGCTTGTTAATATTGAGGTTGGCCCTTAAAGTGAAATTATAAATCTTGTATAGTGCATCCTCCGAAAGATTATTGTTAATAGCCTGAGTAATTTCTAAAAGAGAATTTAGCTCAAGTTCCTTTAGTTTAAATCGTTCTTTTAGACTTCTATCTTCCATTTCAATGCTGGCCATACTTTATGTCAACCAATAGTTCTGGATTTCCATTCATATTTACCAAAATTGGTCATTAAACCAAAAAAACCACATAAAAAGGATAAATCATCTCTAAGGTCAGAAAACGAAGAAAACTTATGGGTTTTTGCAAAA
>JAPUIM010000110.1 GCA_027297025.1 Bacteroidota bacterium
CGTTGGAAAATCTGGAGCGGTAATATGCTCCATCAATTCTTCGATAGTGATCTCATTGTTGTCGATGTAAGCCTTTATGCCGGCAACAACCTCCCTAAGATTGTGTGGAGCCATATTTGTAGCCATCCCCACTGCGATACCTGAGGAACCGTTGAGTAAGAGGTTGGGTATCTTGCTGGGTAATACGGTTGGTTCCTGAGTCGAATCATCATAATTTGATTGGAAATTAACAGTTTCCTTCTTGATGTCGCTAATCATTTCTTCCGATAAACGCTGCAATCTTGCCTCGGTATATCGCATAGCAGCTGGCGAATCGCCATCAATTGAACCGAAGTTGCCCTGCCCATCAACAAGTGGGTATCTTAATGACCATTCCTGTGCCATGCGTACCATGGAATCGTATACAGCTGTGTCTCCATGAGGATGGTATTTTCCAAGCACGTCCCCCACAATCCGAGCACATTTTTTATACTGCTTATTATAATTAACTCCCAGTTCATCCATGCCGAAAAGTATACGACGGTGGACGGGTTTCAAACCATCCCTGACGTCTGGAAGAGCGCGTGAAATTATCACTGACATTGAGTAATCAATGTAAGCTCCACGCATTTCGTCTTCTATGTTTATTGGTATTATTCCCTGCCTTCCCGGAGTGAGAATTCCATCCTGATCATCGGCCATAAAACAGAACTAAAAATGACTTAAAATTCGAACTGCAATGTACGCAAGAAATTTCACTTTTTTAAGAAATGAGTTCGCTTTCCAATGCCCGGGGCAACCCTATATTCAATAAGGATTCAGGCGTTTTTTCCCCTTTCCTTTATACTTGAAAAGTTGCGGATAATTTTGTCCATAATTAGGATCCTGCCACTTCCAAAATGGGTGAACTTTACTCCGATATTCGTATCCATCATGGGCATGATTAATTTGGGTACGACATCCAGGTACCGGACATTTAGATAGTACCGGCAATCTAATATTTGCTCCCACCTGAATAAAAATTGATGGTTGCCGGTGATTTAGAGTTAATCCGGTTTCCGGTATATTCATTGAATAAGACTTCCATTCTATCGATGGTCTAACAAAGATTTTAAAATATTCAGAAAAAGATTTTTCAACTGTATATCCGAAATTAAAATATAAACCACTGGATATCAGGTTTTTATTGAAATGTTTACCCCGGTTAATTTTTCCAAATTGAATATCAGCCACCATTTTGTATTGCCACGATTCAAAGGTGGTAAAACCGATAAAACCAAAATATTTTTTGATTGTTGCTAGTGTGAAATCGGTATTGAAACTTCGTAACGTATCCTTGAGCGAGGTTGGGTGAAATGTTCCAATTTTTTGAAACTCTAAAGTTACCCCGCCCCCGATTCGATAACGATCTACATCCACGCTCAGGGTCAAGGTTAGTGGAATACTATGGGCGGTGCTTCGGTAACCAATTTTTATCGAATCATTTCCAATTTTAAGATCATTTGGGAATACCGGAATCCCATTGGTAATAATTGGAGTTGACAAAGAATCCACTGGAATAATAAGACCCCCAAAACCCTGGGCATTATTCACCCAGTTTATGTACACGGCTGGAAGCGTATCCCTGTTGATAAAAGCTTCGTCGAAAATGAAAACATCATCACCAGTTGCCGGCTGGTAGATACCAAAACCCTTTAGGTTATGACTGTAGAAAGTTACGCCGTAACCGGTAGATACTCCCAGGGTAAATTGCGTAAGAAACGCTTTGATGGGATTTCCCCCTTTCCTCTGGTCCTTCTTTGTTTTCTTCTCGGATTTTTGATCGCTTTTATCTTCCTTCTCTTCTTGGGCTTGCTGCTCAGCAGGTTCCGCTTCCTGGTCTGGTTCCTGTGCTGTGGCTGGAGTCACATACACCAGGAATATAACCCATATCATAACAAACCGAATCACAAATATTTTAAAATTCCCTAGTACAGTTGTTAATAATAAAAAAGTTCTAAATGTGACCCTCATTTCATATGATAAGTCTCACAGAAGTGACGGAAAATAGGTACTTTATCCAGATTTAATTTATTTCCGATGTCAACCACGGCATCAAAATCCTTTGGAGCAAGGTTTCGTTGTTCCGCATTTATGAGGTCATCATCGTCTTTACAGAAAAATGATGAAATAAACCGGACGAAACCGTATGGAGCCTTTAAAACCTCTCTCCTAAAACTATTTGGTGTAATTTTTTCATCACTTGTTTCCTCGAAAACCATTGAATCCAATTCGAGCACCTCATTCATAACCAACCTTAATAAGGTAAAGAATTTCTCTTCCCAATTCCTGTAATTGCGAATTAAATGTCCCATTGCAATTACAACCGGATCTTTTTTCCAGAAATACCCGCCAAAGGAAAGTTTTCTTGCCTTTTTGTTAAGTGCTAATTCTTCGAACAAACTCACACTTTCATTCCCCAGTGCCAGACCCACTGCAGGAGACAATAATACCAGCGATAGAAAATCGTGATCATTGATTTCCATAAATTTAGCTTCATTCTTCACGAAGTCTTTTTTAAGCTCTATTACGGCTTCCTCGATCTGTTTAATCTCGAGCATTAGGACAACTTCATTTTCCGTGAACATTGGTAGAAGTATTAATAGTACTGATCTTAAATATAGCAAAAAGAACCATCAACGCACTTATTAGGTTAATTGGATTAGAAAACGAAGGCAAATTTTGCGCCAAAAAAACCCCGTATAAACGGGGTTGGTTCCAAATAATATTATTACAAACCTCTTAAAAAGTTTAGTCTGAGGAATTATCTAAATTTAGATCTGACACGATTGAGGTGTATCGGGATTTTAAATCTACATCCGCCTGCAACTCGGCTTTAATTCTTTTATAAACCCGACCCTTATCTCCTACCATCTTGGTAGCCAAATCGGTATTGACTGTTTTAATGGATTCAATCCGCTTATTTTTAAACCCATCTACCTGATTTAGGAATTGGATCTCCCAATCTTTAGCCTCTACAGCTTGCAATTTTGCTTCATCTCCCTTCGTGGCTGCTAGTTCCTTGTATCGTTTTCCGGTCATTCCTTCCTGGGCTTTGATCATGATGTTTACCTCTACACTGATATCCTTCTTCATGGCATCAATAACTTTCTGCATTAATGCGTACCTGTAAAGTTGATCATTTGTGATTTCTTCGTTATCCTGGGCACTAATGTTCATTGATACCGCTACCAAGAGAAATGCAGTGACAATAACTTTGATTGATTTTTTCATTGATGT
>JAPUIM010000111.1 GCA_027297025.1 Bacteroidota bacterium
TGGAGTCGGAAAAGGTATTTGAACCCAATGGTCCTGAACTGAAGTTTAAGTTCGCCAACCTTTTCGATGTGGGTGGGAGCTTTAATTTCCACCTCAATGAGTGGCTGGCCATAGAAAATGAAGTGTTTTTGTTCCTGTTCGGTGAATCCGAAGTGGATGGCGTTAAATCAGGTTTAAACCCCTGGAGCCTGCAATATATTCCAAGGGTAAACTTTCAGATAAAAAGGTTCCGATTGATTGAGGCGTTAAGCGTGCCCGTGGCCGGGAAGAGTACTCCTGCCGATATTGGATATTTCTTGATACTTCAATATGTTATCTAATCCCAGGCATTTTCCATTTTTTTGGTGCCCCACACAGTGGATAGCGATCCTAAGCATCATTTTGTGTCATACAAGCTGCCAAACGCCATCTTTGGTGGCTACCCAATCCATACAAGCAGGTGATATGTTTAATAACCAATATAAATATGACCAGGCCATCATTCAATATAATAAGTACCTGGATATCAGTCCTCAATTGGGTATTTATCGCAATCCCACCCGCGAGGCTGAAGTATGCCGTAAGTTGGCCCATGCTTATTCCACCCAGGGTCAATACCTGGAAGCTCTCAATTACCTGAATAAAGCACTAAAAATTGATAACCAGGAGGAGGGAAATGAATTACAGGTTATCGAGGACTATCGTCAAATCGGTATTGTGCATTCCTATATGGGCAATTACAAGGAATCGTTAAAAAATCTGGGGGTTTCCCTGGAATTGAATGAGGGCATGGAGCGTAGTGCCAAAAATGTAAAACGCCTTTCGGTGGCCGACACATATATGTCATTGGCTCAAGTACAGATCACCCTGGGTAATTTCCAGGAGTCTAAAAAGAATGCTGAAAAAGCACTGGAACTTTATAAAAAGATCTCAGGTGAATTTTCAGGTCCATTGGAGGCCCAATTAATACTGGGAATTATAAGCATGGATATGGGAGAATTGGATAAGGGGATAGAATTTATAATGAGGTCCAAGCAATTGGCTGAACAAAATGGGCTCAATACCGCCAGGCACAATCAATACCTGGGTCAGGCCCAGGTACTAAAGGGCGAATATGAGGAAGGATTAAGATACAAATTACAGGCACTGGAAGAGGCTGAAAAATCCAATATCAGACCTCAGATCATTTGGGCTAATATCAGGGTGGGAGATGTATTTCAAAAGATTGGGGATTTTCAAAAAGCTGACCAATATTATGAAAAGGCTCTACGGCTCCAATCCGAAAGCCAAATGGATACTACTGGAATGCTACCATCGCTGCAGCTACGGTTGGGAGACGTTCAACAAGCCCAAAATTATTTTATGAAAGCCGGCGCAAATATGGGTGCAGCATTGGCCAGCATGAGATTAGGGGAGATGCGTGTTCAGGAGGGAAAGCTGGAAGAGGCTTTGGAACTATTCCTTCAAGCCGAGGACTTATTCCAAAAAGTGGGTAGTAATGAGGGAAAGGCCAGGGCCAAGTTAGAGTTGGGTAAACTTTATATCCATACAAAACAATATTTAAGATCAGCTACAAATCTATCCTTGGCGGCCACATTGAGCACACAACCTGATATTCAATGGCAGGTTTGGTTTCATCGGGGCCAGCTTTATAAATACAGTGGCCGATTGGACTCGGCCAGAATTGCCTTTGATCAAGCCATTTCCATTATTGAAGAGCTGCGGGGAAATTTGACTATTGAAGAATTCAAAACCTTGTTTGCTGATACAAAGCTAGGTGTTTATGATCAGGTGATCATGTTGTTATTGAACAACCGGGGATCAACTGATTTTTCGGAATTGGATCCCTCACCGGTGGTCCAGGCATTTAACTATTGTGAACAAGCCCGGTCCAGGACATTTTTGGACATGTTGGGCAATAATAAGATTGACCCCAAACAAGATGCGGATGATAAATTGCTAGCGCAGGAGCAAGCATTGAGATTAAAGATCCAGCAGATCGGGAAGGAATTACAAAAAAGCGATATACAAGGTCAAAGCCGTAAACAATTGCAGGTGGAATTGACAAACGCCTTGGAGGAGCACGAACACTTGCTACAATTGATCAAACTTAAAAATCCAGCTTATGCCACAGTAATGACAATTGAGCCTCCCAGCCTGGCCCAAATACAATCTACATTGGATAAAGAAACTGTTCTGTTGGAGTATTGGATGAGTGAAAAACATTTAGTGATATGGATCATTTCTAAAAATAAAATTGAGGTGGAGGTGTTGCCCATTGAAAAGGCAGAATTGCAAAAAAACATTCAATCTTGTCGAAGGCTGGTCTCCTTGCAAGCGGATGATTTAGCCCAGGAGGCTCTCAACAAAGTATATCATCAATTGATCACCCCTATACAGTCGAAAATCGACGGTTATCAAAATTTGGGTATCATACCTCATCGCACTCTTCACTTTCTTCCTTTTCAAGCCCTGGTGGATGATGACAATAAATATTTGATTGAAAAATACAATTTATTTTATGCTCCGTCAGCGTCTATATATCACCATTGCACCTCCAAATCATTTGATCAGACTGAGGGAATGCTGGGTATGGCCTTGGGTGACTTGTCTATCGGAAATAATTTAGGCTTGCCGGGAACGGAGTTGGAAGTAAAGCAGATTTCCCAGCTATATCCACAAATAGATATTAAACTGAAAAACGGAACCACCGAAACCTATCTCAAACAACGGGCCCAGGACTATAAGATGATCCATATCGCTACTCATGGTATTTTAAATTCACGCCAACCTCTTTATTCCTATCTGTTACTTTCGCCCACCGACCAAGATGACGGACAATTAGAAGTACATGAAATTTTCGGATTGAATCTTAACGCTAAATTGATCACATTGAGTGCTTGTGAAACGGGTCTAGGAGATTTGAGTGAGGCTGATGAATTAGTGGGTTTGAGCAGGGCCTTTATTTATGCAGGAACTCCGGCAGTGATCGTAAGCCTTTGGACGGTAGATGATGCCAGCACCGCATTGCTTATGACTCGCATGTATCAGTATATACATGCCAAGTATACCCTTCAGCAAGCCCTTACCCTGGCTCAACGAGATGTAATGAAAAATGACTTCGGATCTTCAAGACAAAGGGGTCTAAAACAGATAGATTGGCATCAAAATTTAACCACGGCAATAAAAAGCGCTACTCCTGGTAAAAGTAGAAATCCCTATTTCTGGGCTCCCTTCGTTTTGATTGGCAATGGAAATATCAGGTGATCAGGCCATCACCGTTACCATTTCCAGTATTTTTTCTCCCCATTCTTTATTGCCCGTAATTTGTACATTTTTTTTGGCTTGGGTGGGATCTTTAATTGCCTTGGAAAATAATTTCCATGACGATTCGCTGGTCATTTTCACCTCCGCCATTATTTGAGGTGGAGCATCATCTGTAATTTGCCAATTATCAAGATGCCGCCACAAATACCATGTGCCTCCACCTGGACCGGTTACTAAAAACTTTAACCCGGTGTCTTCCGGAGCAAAAACCTCCAGATAGGTGTGCGGCAGCCCTCGCATAAAGGTATCCAGGCATGGGTGATAAAATTGGGTATTGAGTATTTCTTTATTTTGAAAGGCCTCCCTGATTTGCTGTTGATGGAGCCATTTTTCGGTATATTCCCGGGCAATATCGAACCAATTTAAAGATGTTTTTTCCCCTGCCCAGGATACAGCAAACACCGATTTTTTATTGGGGGAAAGGCTTTTAAAAAGTTGATACACCTCCTCCCCGGTAGACTGTAATAGTTCCATAATTATTTGAGGACTTAGTCTTTGGCTGGCCTTGACCCATTCTGCGTTCAACTGGTTGAGGTATTTAACCAGTTCCGGGTATGTTATCAAGGAAGGTGCAGGGGCAAAGTACTTGTCCCGGTGTACTGCAATTCTGCGTAAATTTCCATCCAATAAATGTGCGGCTATATCTTTTACTGTCCAAAGTGGACTAATAGTGTTTTTATTCCAATCTGAGGTTGAAAGTTCTTGCAAAAACTCAATCAACTTTTGATTGATACGAGGGAATAATTCAACTGTGTGGATAGGTGATTTGGGCTTCATTTAAATCAAATTTAAGTGATGTGACACCTTAAATAATTAAGAATCAGACTATTATAAATAGTGGGTAACAAATAAATAACAAAATGCTTCAAAAAGCCCCTCCATTTGCCCCAAAAAACAGCCCTATAAATGTATGACTTTCTCAGCCTTTGAAAAGCTTTTAGGTCCTATGTTTTTTTTTGACTATCCTACGGTCACTTACTCCGCATTACCTATCCTGCATAAACATCTCATCGTTCAATTTTGTGATGGATATGCTTCGAATT
>JAPUIM010000112.1 GCA_027297025.1 Bacteroidota bacterium
GGTGTTGGTGGATCCACCACAATATTCCAGGGCAGTGCCAACGGAGGGATCATCTTGGCTTTTTAGGAATGCTACGCTACCCCTGTATCCCCTAAAGGGGACCCAACCCTCACAGGTTCTTATCCATATTCTAATTTAGTGCGAAGCATGCCCCTTCAGGGGTTAGGGGGTGCGTGGGCATTTTTCTTGATATTTTACTTACCACTGATTCGATATCATTTATAACCTCTTCATTTTTAAATCTCAAGACTTTTATACCAAAGGTTCTTAATTCATGCTCTCTTCCCTTATCATAGTCCTTCTGCTCAATTTTGCGATGTATACTTCCATCCAATTCTACCACTAATCTCACCTCATGACAATAAAAATCCGCTATGAAATTTGCAATTGGGTGCTGCTTTCGAAATTTAAATCCACTTAATTGATTTCTACGTATTTTTTCCCACAAAAGCGCTTCGGCCCTGGTAGGGTTATCCCGTAGCTCCTTGGCGTTTTTGAATATCCCAGGACCAGCTCCAAAGTGCATGTCGGACATGAATTGAAGATAATAAAAAATATTCACCTCGCTACCCCTGTATCCCCTAAAGGGTACCCAACCCTCACACTTTCTTTTCAATAGTCAAAAGTATTGCGATAGCTTGCCCCTTTAGGGGTTAGGGGTGCATGGTGCATGCCCCTTTAGGGGTTAGGGGTGCATAGTGCATGCCCCTTCAGGGGTTAGGGGTGCGAAGGCTCCTCAAAACAAAAACCCGTAATTAAAATTCACCAACACATCCATATCAGTGGAAGAATTGCTCACGCTAGCTGAAAACACCCAGTTGTTGAAGGGTGCGATCCAAAAGCCTCCACCATAACCTTGATGGATTAGATTTGAGGAACCTGATACTGTGGTAGGATCCAAACCATTGGCATCTTTATACCACACTCTGCCGGCATCGTAGAAACCAAAGACTCCAAAGCTTCCCGAAAAAAGAATGGTCCTGAATGTAAACAATTGTAGCCTCAAGTCAGAATTAAAATAGGCTGATTTATCCCCAGAAAAGCGTATCCTGCGATGGCCTCTTAAATTTTCTTCGCCCCCCAGATCGTTGGCTTGATAAAATTCATAGTCGCCTACATTGATGGCCCCACCCAGTCGAAAAGCAAAAGTAGCAGGGAGTGATCCAGGAAATGTGAGGTAAGCAGCTATATCTCCCTTGAACTGACCAAAGTTGATACTATCTCCGGCGGGCTCAAAGATATGGTTGGCCTCTAAATGGCTGTATAATCCCCTGGTGGGTTTGTGATCATTATCACGGGTATCCCATACATATTGGGCATGAGTACCGGTATAAAATTTGGTTTGGTCTAAATCAGAGTTAGGAAAGTCGACCTGGAATTGGCGATTGGAATCGTTATTTTCGGAAAGTGCAAACGCCTGGAAAATAGGTCCCAAAGCAATTTGATGATTTTCTCTAATTCTTTTTTTTGCCAAAGGTTTAAAATCAAGTATGGCATACCGAAACTGATAGAATTTATCTTTTCGTAAGGCCCGGTCAAGTGTGGATTCATTGCCCAAGCCATAATAATAATCGGTATAGCTGGGCCATCTTATGTCGGTATCCAACAACAGATCCCAATTCCCTAAAACATGGACAAAATCTACCAGGTAGGACAAGCGGTAAGAATTGACTGATGGTGACCAGCGAAATTTAAATTTTTGCCTGGATTTGTAAGGTTCCTTTCTAAAGCCATAGCGCAGTAATTTGGCCTCAAAAGTCAAAAACACCCCATCGTCAGGGCTTATATCCAGGTAAAACAAGGGGGATATGGTATTATACTTAAATGCCTTCCGGCTATACCGGTTAATACCCGGACGGTTGGAAGTCAGGTTTTGAGACTCAGAGCCCAGCTCAAGTATGTTGCCCAGGTTGGTGTCATACACCTTGGTCAATCTGCTCCATCCTTTTACCTTGGAAATGTCTTTAATGCTGTCTTCACCTTCGCCTCCTACAATCCTAAGCTTGATCCCTTTTTGAACCTCCCCTTCTACCTCAAATCGATCGTCCCCACCCAGACCGTACAGCCTGATCTCCTTGGTTTCATCGCTTACAAATGTTCTGCTGTACAGCTTTCTTCCTATGGCCCCTGCTTTTTTCCTGATATCAAAAACATTCACTTCGGTCTGCTGATCATTGATCCGGTTTACCTGAAAAAATTCTGCTTCATCGGATCCAACCACATCCACTTCCAGGGCCAGAAAATGATAATATTCCCGAGCATATTGATCAAGGTCATTTCTTCGGGATTTAAGCTTTCCAATAATCTCATTACCTGAATATTGAAATACCTCGGGCGGAAGCCTGTTGATGGCCTCCTTTATCACTTCATCGGATAAATTAGATTTCAGGTAATTCGCTTGCTTTACCCAATCCTCTAAAGAGGGTTCCGAGATGAACGAACGATCGAAGTGCCGACCATTGTAACAAAAGGTTTTTATATTTTTGATCTTATAATCAAATCCCTGGAATTTACCCAGACTGGGTTGTGCGGTAGCGTATTTAAGTAATGTACCATCGCTATAGAAAAAAGCCTGATCGCGATCTCTGGGAATGGGCCGGTAGTAGGTGTTTTTATTTTCATCTTTAAAAGAAGCCCACCGCCATTGGTCATCATGCCGGTCCCAATCGCCAATCCAGATATCAAATAAGCGTGATCTTAAGGCCCATTGTTGATCGACATAGTGTTCATTCTCATCCCGGATTTCCTCCAAAACGTCTTTGGTATTGATCACCTTTTTGGACCTTCCAAAACTTTGCACATCGCTGCGGTCGTGGGCCGGCCTTTCCTCATATAAATACAATCCACCCCCAAAAGCTTTTTGGTAATGGCCCAACCTTGGATCCGGAGGCAGGTAAACCAATTGGGGATTGGTGTGGTAGATGTTACCAGCATCAGCCAAGGGAGGGATGACAAAGGCGGCGTAGGGATGGGCGGCGGAGATCATATCCTTAACCAGATCTGTGGCCAGGGTTCCTTGTAATCCTTCAGGCACTGCTGCTTCCGGATATTTCTCAATGGATCTCAGTACAAATTGTTGGCCTTGTTCATTCTCCAAACGCAGTGATTTGGTTTGCATGCCTCCTCCCTTTTGTACTACTTGCAAGCCGCCTTTTTCTTTACCCAAATCAAAATAGGGTACACCTTTGATGATTTCCCTCCATTCCTGCCGGTAATTGTTTCCCAAAAAACCAGGCTTCTTTTTATGTTTACCATAGGCCATGGAAGCATACAGGTCGGTGGTTTGGTTGGAATAATCAATTTGCGCTGAGGATAGATCCATCACCTGTCCACCAGACATCCTTTTGTAAAGCTGATTTTCATATAACAACTTGCCCTTATCCTGGTGATCCATCCCCCAAAACTCTATCCAAATCTCTCCCTGTTCATAAAACTTTAACAAAGAATAACCTTGGACTCCACTAGTGAACATGGCTGGCTTACCGGTTTTAACATAACTGGAACGACTCCCGGCACCACTCACCAAATAATACTGATCCTTATTTTGGAACAGTTGCTGTGAGGCTTCTTGGCCCGAGATATAAATGAGTCGTGGATGTTGGGTAAGTACTTTCAAAAGTTTCTCCTGCAATAAACTATACTTGGGACTAGATAGATCCTGTAGATTACCAATGCCTTTGCGATAACCGACATATATGGAACCTAACAGTGGTGGAGTAAAATGCACGGAAGCCGGAAATTTGCCACCATGGGGTCCTTGACTAAATAAGGGATGATGGGCTGCTACAATGACCGTCTTGTCCCTATTCCTTAACAGAGCATCAACTAGGAGGAGCATAATGTCATCCTCATCCTTGATATCGCAGCCCGAGTAATCTTTTTCACCCTGGTAATTTGTAACATCCAACCACCATTGGGTGTCTAACATTATCAAGGTTATTTGTTCGGTAAGGGATATCTCCAAAGGGCCCGGACATCCGGCATCAATGAGATTTACTGACTTATCTCGAAAGGATTTTTTAATCGCCCTTTGATATTCCTCTAAAGACTCCTGACCTCGGCCTTGTCCCCACTTCCATTCTTTCTTACCCGGTATCATAAAAATTTTACCCGGATAGGTTCGAAGCATTTCGATTTGTTTGTTCTCACTGGTCAAACTGGAAGGAGAAAAATTGTCTCCGGTAAAGATCACACCACTACTATTCTCGCCTTCGTTGACTTTATCCAGTAATAAT
>JAPUIM010000113.1 GCA_027297025.1 Bacteroidota bacterium
ATTGTCATCAGATCAGATCCTGCTTACAGAAGGTTCACTTTATCCGACGCTCCACAAACTAGAGGCAGAAGGTTTGCTTATAACCGAAACAGTACACATAGGCAAGAGGATCAGGAAATACTATATGCTGACTGATTCCGGTAAATCATTTGTAAAAGCAAAAATCAATGAGTTTGCTGATTTTGTAAAAACCATGAAGCTAATACTCCAATTTCAACCAGGTTTTGAAGCTTGAAACTCACGAATCAACATATCGATTTCATTGAAAAAGATCTGCAATACCGGGGGTTGGTATATGAACCATTGGGAGGGGAAGTGCTGGATCACATATGCATTCTGGTAGAAGAGCGCATGGATTCCGGGATGAGATTCATTGAAGCTTATGATAAGGCCAGAAAACTTTTCGGCGGAACTGAAAATATTCAAAAACTACAATCAAAGACAATCCAATTAACAACACAATCTACGAAGATCATGATCAAAAACTATTTAAAAATCGCTAGTAGGAACCTGTCCAAACACAGGTTTTATTCCTTAATCAACGTTACAGGACTAGCAGTGGGTATTGCTGTCTGTATGATAATCACACTTTTTGTAGTAGACGAACTGAGCTATGACAAGCATTTCAAAAATTCCGATCGAATTTATCGGGTGATAGGTAACCATACATTTAATAATAGCGTATTTAATTCAGCATTAACACCTGCCCCACTGGCGAATGCCATGGTAGCAGACTTCCCGGAGGTAGAATCTTCATTCAGGTTCAGGAATGCAGAATCAATCATCTTTGTAAAAGGGAATGAATCATTTAAAGAGGAGGACTTCGCTTTTGCCGATTCTACTTTTACGAATGTCTTTGGACTGGAATTGATTAGTGGCAATATTAAAACAGCACTAACCCATCCCCAAAGTATGATCATCAACCAAAGTCTTGCTGAAAAATATTTCCCAGGTGAAGCCCCAGTTGGTAAGACTTTAACTAGCAGCCGTGGCACTGTATTCCAAATTACCGGGGTATATAGTGATTTTCCTGATAATACCCACTTTCACTATGATTTTCTCATTTCAATGGCATCATATTCCAGGGCTAATAATGATGCCTGGCTAAGCAACAATTTTCACACTTATCTATTGTTAGGAGAAAGATCTGACCCCAAATTATTAGAAGAAAAATTCCAGGGTATGGTTGAAAAGTATATTGGTCCCCAAATAAAAGAATATTTAGGCTTGTCACTGGACGAAGCTGCAGTTACCGGCACCAAATCTTCATTCGAATTACAACCCCTCACCTCCATCCATTTGAACTCAGACCTTTCAGTAGAGATCGAGCCTAACGGAGATTTGGCTTATGTATATATTTTTTCTTCGATTGCCGTATTCATTTTGTTGATTGCTTGTATTAACTTCATGAACCTCTCAACTGCCAGATCGGCCAGCAGAGCTAAAGAGGTAGGGGTACGCAAAGTATTAGGATCATATCGTTCGCATTTGATTAAGCAGTTCCTTACAGAATCGATCTTGCTCACATTCCTGGCGATCATTTTATCGCTTGTCCTGGTCACATTATCTATGGATTTATTTAATGATCTTTCGGGCAAGAACCTTTCCATTCCCTGGGCTAGCGATTTATTAATACCACTTATGCTGCTAGGAGGATTGATGTTAGGTGTAATTGCAGGAATTTACCCGGCATTTTACTTATCTTCTTTTAAGCCCATTAATGTTTTGAATGGTGTTTTTTCCACAGGTTCACAGGGCAGTTTTCTCCGCAGTTCCTTAGTGGTTATACAGTTCGGCATTACAATTATCCTGATAGTGGGGACGGTAACCATCTATCGCCAACTGAATTTTATTCAAAATAAAAACCTGGGTTTTGATAAAGAACAAGTTATGGTAATACACGATGCTTATTTATTAGGAAACCAGACTGTGTCGTTAAAAGATGAATTGAAATCGCTGGCTATGGTAAAATCAGCTAGTTTATCATCTTTCTTGCCAACTTCTTCTGCTCGTAGTGATGCCGTATTTTTCACACTTGAAAATATCTCGGAAGAATCCGGTGTAGGCATGCAGGTCTGGGGCATCGACTATGATTACCTGGAAACCATGGGGATGTCAATTATGGAAGGAAGGAATTTCTCAGAAGAATTTCCTACTGATGCACAAGCTATGGTTATAAACCAAACAGCAGTAAAAGCATATGGTTTTGATAATCCGATTGGTAAGCAAGTAGGGAGTTTTTTCTGGGATCCCGCAACCGGGGATATTAACAGAGACAGTGTCATAGTCAATACAATCATTGGTGTGGTGGAAGATTTCCATTATTCTTCTTTGAGGAAAAACATTGGCCCGTTGTGTTTTGGGCTGAGGAGTAGTGCCGGATATCTATCCGTTAGGTTCAACTCCCGGGATGTTCAGGATGTAATTCAAAAAGTGGAAGGAAAATGGAAAGAGGTTGGCCCCAATCAACCTTTCGCTTATAGTTTTCTTGATCAAAGATTTAGTGACATGTATTTTGCTGAGCAGAAAATAGGTAAGTTATTCTTTGTATTTGCCAGCCTGGCAATTTTCATTGCATGCCTCGGTTTGTTTGCTTTATCTTCCTTCACCGCGGAACAACGAACCAAGGAGATCGGTGTCAGAAAAGTAATGGGCGCTTCCATATCAAGTATTGTGATGCTCCTATCAAAAGAATTTGGTAAGCTGGTAATTATCGCTTTTGTAATTGCAGTACCCTTTTCTATTTACGCAGTGCAGACATGGCTTTCACAGTTTGCTTATAAAACGGAAGCCGGTCCGGGAATTTACATCGTGGCAGGATTATTATCATTTCTAATTGCTTGGTTAACTATCGGCTACCAATCTGTGAAAGCAGCCAGATCCAACCCCGCCAGATCACTGCGAGTTGAGTGAGTTGATGTTAGCTGATAAGTACAGGAATAAGGAATTGTGTCATTTGGCATATGTGATATCTTAATCTAGGTCATTAGGTCATTTATAGTTATACGTTTCTATATTGAACCAAAATGAGATTGTCATTGATTAAATAACCAGCAAAAAATATATGATAATTGCAATCAGGTGTTACCCCACTACCACTGATAGCATTGAATCTTCATGAAAATATTTCTCGGCTGTTGAGGTAATATCTGATGGTTTACAATTTTGTATGGTTGTAAATAGGTTATCATAAAAATCATAATCCATACCATAAAGATGTACGCCCTTAAATTTATCTGCCAATGAAAAAGGGGTGTTGATCTCTGACTGGAAGGTGCCCAGAAGGTAATTCTTTAAAATTTCCATCTCCGATCCTGTCGGCAATTTTGTACGTAACAGCTTTAACTCCCGGTAAATTTCTTGAATTGCAAGGTCTTTATTCTGCTTCATCACATCCGCCCCAATCACAAAATAACCTGAATTTAATAAAACAGGAATACTTGATTGTATCCCGTAAGTCAGACCTTTTTCTTCACGGATATTCTTCATAAGCCTGGACCCAAAAAAACCACCCAACAAAGTATTTACAATAAAAATATT
>JAPUIM010000114.1 GCA_027297025.1 Bacteroidota bacterium
AACTACTCCAAACTCCTCAATATCGCTCATGACTTTTTTTACCAACGAAACTGGAACGGCAAAAGAATATCCGGCGTAGGAACCAGTTCGAGTGGCAATAGCAGTATTAATACCTACCAATTTTCCTTCCAGATTTACCAAGGCTCCACCACTATTCCCCGGATTGACTGCAGCATCAGTTTGTATGAAGGATTCAATTTGCATATTGTTGCGGTCCCTTAAAATATTGAGGTTTCCCCTGGCTTTTGCACTGACGATCCCCGCAGTAACCGTAGAGGTCAAATCAAAGGGATTTCCTACTGCTAAAACCCACTCCCCAATTTGTAGATCATCGGAGTTTCCATATTGGATATAATGCAGATCGTTTTCGTCAATTTTGATCAAAGCCAAATCGGTAGTAGGATCAGTGCCTACTACTTTGGCAATAAAACGACGGTTGTCAAACAAAGTGACTTCCACTTCATCCGCATCGTCGATGACATGATTATTGGTGGCGATATATCCGTCTTCAGAAATGATCACCCCCGATCCATAAGACCTGGCAGGTGATCGGTGGTATTTTCGGGGTTGGTCACCAAAGAAGTCCTTAAACATGTCTTCCAACGGACTCCTGCTGGTGTATCCTCTTTCTCCCCCGCCCTTGTAAGTAGACTTAATATGCACTACCCCCGGCGTGGCCAATTTTGCTGCATGAACAAAATTGAGCCCGGAAGGGATAGTGAATGAGGTATCATAGAGATAGTTGGAAAACTTTACCGTGGATTGAGTGGGAGTGGTAGTGGCTGGTGTCGGCGTCGGGTCCTCCTTTAGTAGTTGAAACCCACCTACAGCCAACATAGCGCTTAATAATGATGCCAAAAATATACCGATTATAAATTGTTTCTTGCTCATGCTCTTCTTCATTTATATTACATTCTATTTATTTCTAACGAAATTTAAATTTGTCTTGTTCTCTTAACGTACCAAATGGGTATAGGATGAGGAATTTAACAATTTTTAACAAAAAAAAGCGAGACTTAGCTCGCTTTTTATCCAACTACTCCTATTCAACTTATTTTACTTCAATATTTTGTTCCAGTACTTTCTTCTTATCCTTAGGGATAGTGACATTCAGGATACCGTTAGTATAGGAAGCGGAGACCTTATCTCTTTTCACATTATCAGGTAAATAGAATGACCGGCTGAAACTTCCAAACTGCGATTCAACTGTACGGTAGTTTTTCCCTTTGTCTTCCTTTTCAAATTTCCTATCCCCACTGATGGTCAAACGATCATCGGAAATGTCAATCTTAAAATCTTCCTTGTTCATACCAGGAACTGAAAGTTGGATTTCAAAGGAATTTTCGGTTTCCGCTACATCTACACTGGGAGAAAAGCTATTGAAAACCGGGGCTACATCCAAATCACTAAAGAACCTGTCAAAGAAGTGGTTGAAAGTATTTGGAGCAAACCTTCTGGGATTATATTTTGTAAGAGTCATAATATTATAAATTTTGGTTTAACATTTATTTTTTCAATCATATTTAACCTTCTATGTATAAAAATGATGCCAACCCCAAAAAAAGGCATATATTTCAAATATCAGGACATTTTGTCACTTTTTTCATTTTTAATAGGAATTAATATGCCATAATGGCATATTAATTCTATATTACACCGTCAATCATGGAGAAAAAAGCATATAGCTTTATATTCAATTGCAAATAATCGATGTATTATGCCGGGGAAGTACCATAGGATATTAAAGACACTAGGCCCAGGTATCTTGTTTGCCAGTACCTGTATTGGGGTATCACATCTTGTACAATCCACCAGGGCAGGAGCAGTTTATGGTTTCTCATTGTTGCTGGTGGTAGTACTGGCCAATATATTCAAGTATCCCTTTTTCGAGTTTGCCTCGCGATACACCAATGCCACGGGAAAAAGTATTATTGATGGTTATTTCACCAAGGGCCGATGGATCCTGCTATTGTATTTTTTAATCACCCTGCCCTCCATGTTTGTGGTCACTGCAGCGGTCACCTTTGTTACCTCCGGTCTATTGGCCAACCTAATTCCCATTCAAGCTTCCACAGACCTGTGGACGGCAATTATATTATTTGTGTGCATAGTAGTATTGGCCCTGGGCCGTTATAGATTTCTGGACCAGTTATTAAAAGTTGTGGGAGTGGTATTATTGCTGTCCACCCTGACTGCTTTTTTTAGCGTCTTACTACACGGGCGAGCGGAACCCATACAGGAATTTATCCCACCCCGGGTATTAGACCCTGCCGGAATTATTTTTCTGATTGCCTTGATGGGATGGATGCCAACTGCCGTTGACATATCTACCTGGATTAGTTTATGGGCAGAAGCCAAGATCAAAGAATCGGGATTTCACCCTACCCTCAGGGAATCTTCCATAGATTTCAACTTCGGCTATTGGGCTTCAGCATTTTTGGCTATCTGCTTCCTTACATTGGGTTCCTATATCATTTATGGTACCGGTATAGAACTGTCCAATAGTTCTCCCAAATTTGCTGAGCAGTTGATCAATATGTTCACCACTGCCATTGGAAAATGGAGTTACTATGTTATTGCTCTTGCCGCATTATGCACCATGTTCAGCACCAGCATAACGGTGGTGGATGGATACGCACGGGCAGTTACCAGAACCATCAGCTTATTGTTCAATTTTAGAGAGCAGGGAAACAGGTTGCCTTTCATAAGTATTACTATTGTTTTGGGAATCGGCACCTACTTAGTGGTTTCCCAATACCTCAATAATCTTAAACAATTAGTGGACCTGGCCACTATCGTGTCTTTTGTCATTGCTCCCTTGGCAGGATATCTCAATTATTATGTGATCTTCTCCCAGGAGATCAAACCAGAATACCGACCTCCGCTCTGGTTAAAGAACCTGGCGCTGATGGGATTGATGTTCCTCACCATTTTTACTTTCATCTTTGTCTGGGTGAAAATTGATCCGGAAGGTATTACATCATTTATTGACAGTTTCATGTAACAAAATTTGGATAACCAGGGTTGCATAATAATGGGAGAGGTACTAATATTGCATTCCCATTTTAGGGAACAATACTCCTCCTTAGCTCAGTTGGTTAGAGCGGCTGACTGTTAATCAGTAGGTCCTTGGTTCGAGTCCAAGAGGAGGAGCTTTGATAATCAGGCAGTTACGAATATTTTATGTAATTGTATTTTTTCTTGGTTTACACGTTTATATACGCTTTTGGCTT
>JAPUIM010000115.1 GCA_027297025.1 Bacteroidota bacterium
TTTTGAGAGGGTTACAGATTCCTCCCGGAAATCACATAGTAGAGTTTGTTTTCAGGCCTAACTCCTATTTCATAGGAAACAAAATCATGATGATCTCCTCGGTTTTGCTATTAATTTTCTTACTGGGTAGCCTGGGATGGACTTTAAAGGCTAGTATATCAAGAGAAAATTCCTAGATGAGCCGGTCATAAAGTGAAAGTAATTTTTGACTTTCCTGCTCCCAATTATACTTTTCAGAAATCATCTTCCTTGCCCTCTCCCCCATAGCTTGAGCCCGTTGAGAGTTAGAGAATAATTCCACAATTGCTAAGGATATCTCTTGTTCATCCAAAGGATCCACCAGTATCCCTCCCTTGCATTCCCGGATAAATTCGGCAGCCTCAGCATGTTTGGAACCAATCACCGGTAATCCTGCAGCCATGTATTCAAACATCTTAACCGGGTAGTTGGTATTGTACCTTTTCACCGGATTGGGAATAATGATACCTATTTTTGATTGAAACAACTGTTTTAGCATCTCATGGTAGGGAAGCCAGGGAGTATAATTTACTTCCTGATGTGCCAAAACCTCGTGTTCTAAATGTTTGGGAGCAAAAAACCCAACTACCATAAATTCAAAGTCTTGCTTTTCTCTGGCCTTTTTAACCGCCTTGATCATTTGGTTGATCCCCCTCACTTCTGATATCAACCCGGTATAAATGAGCCAATTTTTTCGCTGGACATAGGGAGGTATCGGTATTCGCTGAAATGTTTGGTAAATAGGGAAGTTTCTTATCAACGTAGTTGTATTAGGTGGAAAATACCTGGCGATAATTGGCTCAGCCACGATCACCGCAGTAAATATCTTACCACAAAGTTTTTCTAACCAGTAATAAAACCATTTGTAAGGCCACTTGAGCCAGCCGGGAAGCCAATGTTGATATTCAATTTGTAAGGGTGTATCCTCATGAGCGTCATAAATCACCTTTCTTCCCAATAATTTCAACAACAATGAAATAAACAACAACTCAGAATCATGCACATGGTATACCGCTTTTCTATTTTGCCTTAAGGCCTTAAAAAAAACCAACAGAGGGGTAATGAGCAATTTTTGATAGCCATTGGGGGGAGATGGAACCGAAATAATGTCAATTCCTTCTTGTGTCAAATCCTTTTCATGGGGAATAATGATGGATACTTTAAAGCCATTTTGATGTAAACTAAGGGCCTCTTTATGGAAAATCCTGGTGTCAAAAGGTTTATGACCCGATGTAGCCAGCATTACAATATGACCGCGATTTTTTATCAAATGATTTAAAGTTTTATCCAGTTGACAGGTATATAATCCTTTTCATCATAATCCCGGCTCAGATATACCGGTTCCGGCCCCTGGTAATGGGATAGCTTAAATCTTTTTTGGGGAGCAATCACAATTTTATCAGGATTGAAGTTTAACCAAGCCCCCCACCAACTAAAGGTGCTATTAGCGATAATATGATGTTTACAATAGGACATTAATATCAGGTCCAAATACGAATCATCTCCCCGGTTGATATCGACCGCATGACAATCCTCTAAATCTCCAAATTCCTTGCTTACCCAATCTTGATCATCGGAAAAAAGGTAAAATCGTGGTGACAGGGTATTCTGCCTGATATGGGAAATAGCCTTCAAATAGTAATCCCGGTCCAAAGTACCAAAGAATTTGTTATACTTCGGGTTAGTTACATAGTCTCCATGACGGATGTGAACACTAACTGCATTGTGCCGTTTTATTTCCTCTATTTGTTTTTGGTGGTGAATTTGCCTTTTGGGAGTGATCTGTTGACCTAACAATTGCTTGATTGATGCAAAATATCGTTCACTTTGCCAGTACCCAGACAGGTAAATGTCGGAAGGAAGCTGGAAAAATCCAGGATAATAATGGAAATAAGGTTGGGCAAATATCTTTTGGTTATTGATAAAATTATTTCTCTTGTGCAGATACCTGGCAATAAAATTAGAACCGGTAAATTGATGCACCTCTTTTCTGGATGCTATCTGACAATCTATTTTAAAATTGTCTAATTCAAATTTTCGATATTTATGCTTGGAAAAAGTATAGGTGTCCAATTTTAACGGTACCGAATGGTGGTCGGCCAATGCTTTTCCCGCCGCATACTGAAAAAGTTGATTTCCTAAACCTCCACGTAAACGGACAATTATCATAAAAACCTAAATTTGTTTCCAAAAATAAGATACCAGGTCAAAACTAAATGAACCTCAAACAAAAACTAAAAAGTAGACCCAAAATATATGGGTTCATTATGAGCATATTAAATGCGCTGAATTACTTTAATATCCGATTCAACCTGACATTTCCCAAGTATCAAATCACCTCCATTTGGCAAGAAAGGATAAAAAAAGTCAAAGAATCGCCTGACAATTCTCGAATAGATCATATAAATGAGGCCGGACATATATTCAAAGAACACCAACTGATGCACAATGGACTTAAAATCAGTTTGGGAAGTTATTATGATTATGGAAATACCATATTGTTAAGGGAAAACAGGGGTGTCCATGAACCCCAGGAAGAGTATGTTTTCCAAGAAGTGCTGAAGGGTCTTTCACCCGGGAGTATTATGTTGGAATTGGGAAGTTATTGGGCCTTTTACTCCATGTGGTTTGCTGCCAAAGTAAAAACGGCTAAATGTTTTATGGTAGAACCCGATCCTCATAAAATGAATTTCGGGAAACTCAATTTTAAACTCAACCAACTCCGGGGGAAATTCATCAACGGGTTCGTATCATCCGAATTGCAGCTTAAAAAAGCCATTCCGGTACTAACTATTGATCATATTCTCAAGCAGAACCAGCTTGATTTTGTAGATGTATTGCACAGCGACATTCAGGGTTATGAATTTGAAATGCTACAAGGGGCTCACCAATCGCTGCATCAGGACAGGATTGGATATCTTTTTATCTCCACCCACAGTAATGATTTGCACGATCAGTGTATCAATAAGATTAATGAATACAATTACGAGGTTCTTTGCCAGGCCAACCTGAATCAATCTTATTCCTGGGATGGATTGATCGTAGCCAAATCCAAAATTTATAAGGGACTCAACGTCATTAGTATTTCCCATTATGAAAAGGATACAGCCAATCCTCGAAACACTGCTAAAAAATTACAGGATTGAAAGATCTCTAGTTTCTCATCATAGGTTTCAATAGGTACTAATCCATCCCTTACGATACGATATAGGGAGAAATCTTTATTCAATAGCCCAAAAAGATCTTTAAAGTAAGTACGCGAATCTATATTGCAACCACCAAACTCAAATTGTATACAATGGATGGCGCCTTGGGCCAAAAGATCCTTTGAGCCTTCCAAAACCGCCAATTCATGTCCTTCAACATCCAGTTTCAAGAAGTGAATGACATCGATCTTGCGATCCTGACAAAATCGGTCCAAAGTGATCACCTGAATAATTTCTTTTTTGTCGAAATCAATAAGGGTATGCTTCAAGTCCCTGGGATAAACTGATGCCAATGGTGAGGCCTGTTTATCAAAAAACAATTCCAAATCTCCGGTTTGATTACTCAACCCCTGGTTTTCCAAATGTATATTGGACCGACTACCAATTGATTTACTCAATTGTTCATAGGCGGATCGAGAGGGCTCAAAGGCATACAGTTCATAGGGAAGGTCTTCAAATAATTTAAGTATGTACTGAGAATACACACCTAGATTAGCTCCCACATCAAAAATCACCAGGGAATCCTGTAATGGAAATTTTTTTTTGAACATTTTCAGTACGTTTTTTTCCCCGTTATCTCCATATTTACGGGCACTACTGTAGTTCATCCCTATAAGGGATATTCGGTGCAACTTTTTAAAAAAGTTTTGAAATGCCTTTTTACCGAAAAAATTGAACATTATTATTGGCCAATACTAACAATCGTTAATGATAAGTATAAAAGAACAATATTTAAAAAAACCCTCGCCCATCGAAAAGGAATTAATGCTTTTTTTCTCCCCTACGGATCCTTTGGCCATTTTTGATGTAGGAAGCTGCGAAGGACTTGACTCAATCAAATATGCTCAATTATTTCCTCGTTCTAAAATTTACGCCTTTGAACCAGTCAATGAGAATTTTCAAATTATTCTAAGTAATATCAAGCAATATAATTGCCCAAATATTCTTCCTGTAAAACGGGCGGTCAGTGATAAAAAAAGTACGGCTACATTTTACAAATCATCAGGTCAGCCGCAGGGTCTGGATAAAGATCCTCAATGGAATTATGGCAATAAATCCAGCTCCTTACTTTCTCCCAAGATACATCTCGATATATATTCCTGGTGTAAGTTTAACCAGCAAGAAATTGTAGAAACCGATACCATCCAAAACTTTTGTCAGCAACAGGGTATTCATCAGATTCATCTGTTACATTTAGATGTTCAAGGAGCAGAACATAAGGTGTTGGAAGGAGCTGCTGGTTTCATTCAAAATATTCTAATAATTTGGATGGAGGTAGCCTATGTTGAATTATATGATCAACAGCCCCTACGAAATGACACCATCAATTATATGGAAAACAAGGGCTTCATGTTGATTAAGGAAGACGACCGGAATTATTCCGGAGATCATTTATACATCAACAAGGTATTTCTGGATTCTTATGGTGGAAAAACTGGTATTGCAGAATTGGTTAGGGACAAACCCCAGGTCTTTTCTTTTCGCAGGGCCATCAAGAACCTCTATAGGAAAATTTTGCTGTTCAAATTAAACGGTTGAAATATTCTGCAGGTAAATCATATAAGTCTAAATTGGTACCGGGCCTTCCCCAATAGTATATCAGAATAATGGGAATAGTAATCAGACAAAGCCTTAGAAACACCATTCTTTCTTATCTGGGAATTATCATCGGGTATTTTAATGTGTTATGGTTATTTCCGGCGGTATTAAATGTTGAGGAGATCGGTCTATTAAGGACAATTCTGGATATCTCCATCCTGCTCGCCCCTTTCGCTCAGATAGGACTGAGTCAAAGTCTTATGAAATTCATGCCTTCATTTGAGCATAAAGAAGGTAATTTTCTTGTTTTCATGCTTGGCACGTCGATAGCTAGCTGTACTGTAGTATTGCTTATTATCTTTCTGTTTAGGGATCATTTTTATTCCCTATTCGATCAAAATTCCCCTCAAGTGACCCAATACTTGTTACTCATTTTATCCTTGATCCTGATCATGGTGGTCCATGGTATTCTGGAAGCATTTTGCCGATCAAAATTAGATACCGTTATTATTACCTTCGTAAGGGACGTTTTCTTTAGGATACTCACTGGCGGAGTGATTTTCTTGTATTTTATGGATGTCACGAATCTGGAAACTGCCTTAAGAAATCTTCAAATTGTATATGCAAGCGGGGTATTGGTCCTGTCGTTTAGAATTCTTTTGAAGCATTCCATAAAAATTAAGTGGAACAGCGTCCTGCCAGATAAAAAATTACGATCGCAAATTTTTAAGTATAGCTTTTTTATTCTACTGGGCAGTGGCGGGGCAATTATCGTGGGTAAAATAGATCACATTATGTTAGCTTCCATGGTAGGTTTAGATGCCACCGGTATCTATTCCATTGCTTTCTTTATTGCCGTAGTGATTGAGATACCCAAGCGAAGCATCATCCAGATAGTTATACCTCTTATCTCAAAGGCTTTTAACCACAACGATACAGCTACCATAAGTGATATTTATACTAAAACCTCTATCAATCAATTAATTATGGGGTTGTTCATCTTCATTGGAATATGGGCCAATATTGACAATATCTACTTGCTCATCCCCAATCGACAGGTGTTCGAGGCAGGAAAATTAGTGGTACTGATCATCGGAATCAGTCGGCTGATCGATATGGGGGCCGGGGTAAATGGTGAGATTATCGTGTACTCTAAATATTATCGATTTAATATCATTGCTGTTGCTTCTTTGGCAATGCTCACAATAGCCACTAACTACCTGTTAATACCCCTCTATGGCCTGAACGGAGCAGCTATGGCCAGCGCTATCTCGATATTTCTTTTCAACCTGGTGAAATACGTTTATATCTATTCAAAACTTCATATTCAACCCTTCACATTTAAAACCATTTTGGTGATTGTTATCGGTTTCCTGGTTTGGTATTTATCTAAATGGATGCCAGTGCAAGCAAATTTCCTTCTGGACATCCTGTTAAGGTCGGCATTTATAACCCTTGTCTACTTCGGATTAGTGTGGCGATTGAAAGTTTCACCTGATCTTAATCTGACTTTGGAATCATTCGTGGATAAGTTCAGGAAAAAGGAATAACAGACCTCATCAAAGTAGGTCAATGAGGCAGTTACTGACATAATCTATCTGGGACTCAGATAATTCAGGATACATGGGTAAGGAGAGAATCTTACGCTCATTTTGGTGGACCACCGGAAAATCCTCCGGCTTATGACCTTTTTTATGATAAGCTGGCAGAAAGGGAAGAGGTGTAGGGTAATGGATAGCACAATGGACGCCGCTCGATTTTAATCCATTCATAACCTCATCTCGGTTTTCCACCTGCACCACGTATAAATGAAATACGTGTTGGTAGTGTTCAGGCACCTCCGGCAATCGTATATTCCGGCCGTTTAATAGTTGTTGGTAGTGGGCCGCATTGTGTATCCTGGATTGGTTCCAATGGTCTAAGTGAGATAGTTTAACTTTCAAGATAGCCGCTTGTAGCGTATCTAGCCTGCTATTTCTGCCCTCCATTTGATGCTGATGTTTAGTCAACTGTCCATGATTAGCCATCATCCTCAGCTTATCACCTAATTCAGGATCATTAGTGACCATGGCACCCGAATCGCCATAGGCACCCATATTTTTGCTGGGGTAAAAGCTGTAGCCTGAAGCATGACCAAAACTTCCTACCTTTTGCTGTCCAATGCTGGCCCCATGGGCTTGTGCACAATCCTCAATCACTTTCAATTCATGGTCCTCTGCAATTTTCATTATCCTATCCATAGGAGCGGGCAAACCATATAAATGTACCGGTATTACCGCTTTCGTTTTGGCGGTAATCTTTCTAAGGATATCATCAGGATCTATAGTGTACAAACCAGGTAATACGTCCACAAATACCGGATTTCCACCTACCGAGGTTACTGCTTCAGAGGTAGCTATCCACGAATTAGCAGGAACAATTACTTCATCTCCCTCCCCGATTTCTAAACACTTTAGGATTATTTCCATCGCATCGGTGCAATTACCGCAGCCTATACAATGGTCTACCCCGATGAAATCAGCAAATGACCTTTCAAATTCCACGACCGGATTTCCACCAATAAATGTGGCATCCTCCACTATATTGTGAATGGCTGTATCCATTTCCATTTTAATGGATTGATACTGTGCTTTTAGATCGACAAAAGGAATATTCACTTCC
>JAPUIM010000116.1 GCA_027297025.1 Bacteroidota bacterium
CGTCTCTTTTCTATAAATGCTTTTAGTCCCTCTTGATAATCCTTCGATCTTCCGGCAATCTCCTGACAATAAGCTTCATATTCCAAAGTATCTTCCAAACTGGCAGTAAAGGAACGGTTAAGCATTTTTTTAATTAATCCAATGGCCTTGGTAGGTGCGGTGGCGAAATAACGAGTGTATCTCTCTATGGCACTATCCAATTCATTAGCATCGACCACTTGATTCACCAATCCCCAATCAAAAGCTTGTTGAGCACTTACTTTGGACCCCATGGTGCTAATCTCAAATGATCTAGCCGATCCCAAGATCCGGGGAAGGAAATAAGAAGACCCCGAATCCAGTACCAATCCGATATTGATAAAAACTTCTATCAATGTGGCTTCCTTGGAAGCGATGATCAAATCGCAGGCCAAGGCCAAAGAACATCCTGCTCCTGCTGCCACTCCATTTAGCCGGCAAATTACAGGTTTAGGCATGTTGCGAATCCCTCTGATGATCGGGTTATATCTCTTGTGCAGCGATTCGGAGAAAGACCGGGTTTCTTCTTTTGAGGAAGCCTTTAGATCCTGTCCGGAACAAAATGCTTTTCCCTCCCCCGTTAATACCACAACTCTTACCCGGTTTGATTTTTTGACTTCTTTCAACGCTCCTTGCAACTCATAGGAAAGCCCATCATTAAAGGCGTTGTATACCTCCGGCCTGTTTAATGTTATCCGACCAATCCCTTGGCCAATTTCAAGTTTTAAAAATTTATAAGTAGACATTATGCGAAAATTAATATTGCCCAGTAATTGATCATAAATCCAACAATGCCACCCACAAATATCTCATTTGGTGTATGGGAATTGAGGTATAATCTGGCAGACATTACCAAGCCGGCCATGAGTATCAAAAATATAACCGGTATAAATAATTGATTATCTGGGAATTTATAATTGATGGCAAAAATGGATCCGATGACTCCGGTCAGTCCCGCGCTGTGCACGCTGATCTTCCAAAAAAAAGCAGTGATTGTAATAATAAATATAGTGGTGGTTATACCTGATAAAATGATAAAAAAAACATTTCCCAAATCGAACTTTGAAATAAACAAATAGGTAGTCAACGCGTAAAAAATAAATATAAAGAAAAAGGGAACAATGCGTTCCTTTCTATCTCTCATCTGAAAACTCGAAATAGATTTAGTTAAACGCAGGGTAACTATACTCAACACAGGAATAATAAAAGTTGTTATCAATATCACCAGTAGAAACAAATGTGTTTTACTGCGGGGTATAGCCTGTATTACCAGGGGAGCATGATAAAACAGGATAAAAAACAAAAGGGTAGGCATTAAAAGGGGATGCAATAAAACTGAAACGGCCTGCATGAAAATCAATCCCACTATAATTCTTTTCTCAATCTGGCCACCGGTATATTCAATTGTTCCCTATACTTAGCCACCGTTCGCCTGGCAATATTATAGCCCTTCTCTTTTAATAGTTTTTCTAACTTTTCATCGGAGAGTGGTTTCTTTTTGTTTTCTTCACTTGTAAGATTTTTTAGAGTATTCTTCACCTCCCTGCTACTCACTTCCTCACCGGTATCTGTGGCAATACCTTCAGAGAAGAAATATTTTAAAGGGTATAGACCAAATTCAGTTTGAATAGCTTTGCTATTGGCCACTCTGGAAACTGTAGAGATGTCCATATTAATTTGATTGGCAATATTCTTTAAGATCATCGGTTTCAGTTTACTCTCATCACCTTCTTGAAAAAAATCATATTGGAAATTCACAATAGCTCTCATGGTATTTAATAGGGTGTGCTGACGTTGCTTTATTGCATCAATAAACCATTTAGCTGCATCAAGTTTTTGCTTAACAAAGGTTACCGTTTCTTTTAGCTTTTTATCCTTCTTGTCGCTTTTTTTATAAGTCTGGAGCATCTCAGAGTAGGACCTGCTGATTTTTAATTCTGGAGCATTTCTGGAATTGAGAGATAATTCCAGCTTGCCATTGTTATTTGCCAAAATAAAATCAGGTATTAAATACTGGGTCTTCATGAGCCCACCAGCACTGCTACCGGGCTTTGGATTCAGTTTAGTAATTATTTCAACCGCCTCTTTCAGTAAATGTTCATCACCGATGCCTAGTTTCTTACTTATTTTATGGTAGTGCTTTTTAGTAAACTCTTCAAAACACTGAGAAATGATCCTGATGGCAACTTCTATGGCCTCACTGTGGTCATGTTTTCTTTCTAATTGCAATAACAAACACTCTCTAAGATTTCTGGCTGCAATTCCCGGTGGATCAAATTCTTGTAACTTCATCAAGATACTTTCTACCTCGTCTACATCGGTCTCCATATTTTGGGAAAAAGCTAAATCGTTAATAATGGCCTCCAAATCCCTCCTGATATAGCCGTCACTCTCGATACTTCCTATAAGCTGCTTTCCAATAACCGTTTGTCTTTCATCCAACTTTAAATAACCTAATTGTGAAACCAATTGCTCGTTTAGAGAACTAACCACAGCAATGGGCATATCCTTGTCATCCTCCTCGGCATGATTCCCATCCCCGTACATTTTATATCCGCCCCATTCATCATCTTGTAGGTAGTCCTCTATATTAACTTCATCCTCATTGTCCTCAATTTGCTCTTCTTCACCGTTCTCTCCCAAATCTTCGGGGTTTTCCTCCTTTCCCTCATCCAGTGCAGGATTGATTTCCAACTCCTCTTCAATTCTGTTCTCCAACTCGGCAGTAGGAACTTGCAACAGTTTAATAAACTGAATTTGCTGCGGTGACAATTTCTGTCCCAAGGTCTGGGTTAAAATGAGTTTTTGCATTTACCTACAACT
>JAPUIM010000117.1 GCA_027297025.1 Bacteroidota bacterium
TACGGGTATTGGGAACCGTGGGTGAGCCTATCAATGAAGAGGCCTGGCACTGGTATGATAAAAATATCGGAAAGAAAAATTGTCCCATTGTGGATACCTGGTGGCAAACCGAAACCGGTGGATTTATGATATCGCCTATAGCCGGAGTTACTCCATTGAAACCTACCTATGCTACTTTACCTATGCCGGGCATACAACCGGTGTTGGTGGATGGTAGTGGTTTAAAGCTGTCGGGAAATGGAGTGGAGGGAAGGCTTTGCATTGATTTTCCCTGGCCTGCCATAGCCCGCACTATTTATGGAGATCATCAAAGATTCAAGGATACCTATTTCTCAGCATTTCCCGGCAGGTACTTTACCGGGGATGGCAGCAAAAGGGATGAGGAGGGATATTACAGGATCACCGGAAGAGTGGATGATGTGATCATTGTATCCGGACATAATCTTGGCACAGCTGAAATTGAAAGTGCTATCGATGAACATGAAAATGTGGTGGAAACTGCCGTTGTGGGATACCCCCATGACATAAAGGGCAATGCCATATATGCTTATGTGATATGTTATAAAATGCCGGAAGATGAAGAAAAGTTGAGAAAGGAAATTCTTGCTTTGGTATCTACCACCATTGGACCCATTGCCAAGCCTGATAGAATTCAGTTTGTAGCTGGTTTGCCCAAGACCCGTTCCGGTAAGATCATGCGTAGAATATTAAGAAAAGTTGCATCGGGTGATATCTCCAATCTTGGTGATACTTCCACCTTATTGGATCCCCAGGTAGTGGAGGAAATCAAGGAAGGCGTATTAACCTAAGGTAATTATTTTATTTTGATGACCCTGTTGTTGAAGATTCTTTCCCGGCTTCCATTTGGAACTTTGTATATACTTTCCGACCTGTTGGCTTTAATTGCTTATCGGGTTATACGCTACCGTCGAGATGTGGTTCTTCAAAACTTGAGGAATTCGTTTCCAGAAAAGGATAATCAGGAAATTGAAAGAATCGCTAAGGATTTTTACCAAAACCTGGCGGATATCATAATAGAAACACTCAAAGCCATCACCATTAAAAAGGAAGACCTGATAAAAAGGGTACACATTAAAAATATTGAACTGGTAGAGGGGTATATGAAACGAAATCAATCGATAATGGTGGTGGCTACCCACCAATGCAATTGGGAATGGGTGTTGATGTCCGGCTCTGCTCAATGGTCCTATCCATTGGATGCTGTTTACTTACCATTGTCAAATATAAATATTGATAAATTGATGCTGAAAACCAGGTCTCGTTTTGGCGGAAATCCCATTCCTGCCCAAAATGTAATCTCTGAGATGAAAAGACGTCAACATATTACTGTTGCTTATGGTATGCTGGCCGATCAGGTCCCACCTAAAAAGTCCAAGAAATACTGGGCGAAATTCATGAATCAAGAAACGGCTTTCCTATTAGGTCCTGAGCAATTACCAAAATTATTTAACTACCCGGTAATTTTCCTCTCCACTACCCGATTAAGGCGAGGTTATTATCAAATTGATTTAAAAAAAGTGGCAGAACCTCCTTATAGCAAACAGGGCCATGAGATCATGGACGGTTATATCAAAGAGGCAGAGGCTTTAATAAACAAAAACCCTGCTGATTGGTTATGGTCCCACCGCAGGTGGAAGTATTCCAGAACTGAGGAGGGATTGACAAAGTCGGTTAATTAACCCTGAGTCATAAAGATTTTCTTAGGATCAACTCATCTTGCAGTAACTTGATGAGTTTACCCAAACCCTTTTCCGGGTTATATTTTTTAATGGGTGGTATTTTTAATTTCGTTTTGCGGACATCATTGATCAGGGTCAAATGATGGGCGTCACCACCATAAATTTGGGTCCAGGCTACTACTGCAATTGCAGATTTTAGCCCATTGGCATAAACACTGATATTATAAGGCGAAATCCGTGCCGGATGAATGTGTATATAACGTTTAGAATCCTCCCCTATTAAAAATGTCCAGATTGATTGATCAGGTATTTTCATCAACTGATAATCTTTTTTGTTTTCAGCCACCCACTTTTTATACCGGATCTTGGTATAATGTCCTTGCTCCTTAAGCTGTTCACTGACATAATTGCATATCTGGTACGGGTCAAGACCACCTGTATACAGATCAATTCTGGATTGGCCTATCAGTAACAATTCTGAAAGTAAGTGATCATATCCATTTTTAGCAGCATCTTGTTTCGAGACTTTTATTCGATTAATTATATAACCCAAATGATGCTTAATGCAATTAATTATAATCGGTTTCGGCAGTCTATTTGTGTCTGGCAAGGTCAAAAGGGATTCTTATAATTGTTAAAACTAACAAAATCTTTACTTCATAAACTGCACCGAAAAAATTCAAAGAGATTATCTAAGAATGAAGCGAATTGGACTTATCAAATCTGCAACCACTGGTTACAATCCCAATGCAGCATTTTCTCCAGTTTACGTATTTCAGGTTTAAATATTTCTATTAAATAGGCTTTTTCCTTGTGGCCCAGCTGGTTGACATAAGGACGGGCATGCACTGTTTTACTTTCAACTTTTTGTTCAAAAGGGGATACCCCCAAGAAATCACAAACTAAATCCAGGCTGTTTTGTAAATCATTCCTGAGGTTCTCATTTTTCAAAATGAGTATTTGTTCTTTGGGGAAAACAGACCACAGCCGTTCAATTTGGGTAGCGTAAAAGCCTCGATCAACGTAGGAATAGATCCTGTTTTGTTTGGAAAGAGGTGGCTTACATCTCTCCGATTCTTGCTGGATGGCATCATAAAATGAAAGATGATCTATTTTCCTATCTCTTTGCATGTTCCACTGGGAAAAGGCCCGTTCAATAGGATTTCTTAGAACCAGAATAAATTTCATTTGAGGATTATAGTCAAAAATGCGTTGAGCTGCCGGAGGCCAATACATATAATTTGGTGTAGCATCACCTACCATTTGGTTTTGATTATCGGGAGAAAAGAAAAAGTGGTAACGATCATAATTTACTTTTCGGCCGGCTTTGAACAACTTTTCGTTGTCGAAAAAATGAACTTCTTTGTCTAATGCCATGCTAATTTGAGGATGTTGGCCCAGGAACATGTCCAAGGCGGTAGTTCCTCCTTTCTGGGCGCCTGCAATAAGGAAGTTTACTTTGAATTGAATACCAGGTCTCTTCTTAAAAAGTAAGCGAAGCAGTAATCCGATTTTATTCACTGGTACATTAAGACTGGTAAGATCCTAAAGATAAATGATTAAAGCAGAAATTTAATAAGTGGCTTTTTTATCCTTGGAAACCCCTACCACCACCTGAGCTTCATGTTTCACTGGAAAATTTACCGAATTGGCTATAAAACATTTTTGACTGGCTTCAGCGTGCAACTGCTGAGCTTTTTGAAGTGAATCACTGGAAGTGATTCTAACTGTAGGTTTTAAGACCACCTCAGCAAATTGACCTTCTCCTCCTTTTTCTTCTTTCAAGGTGCCTTCTGCCAGGTCCTGGTAGTCAACTACCACAATGCCGGCTGCCGCACACAAATGCAAATACCAAAGCATATGACAAGAAGATAGTGCCATCACCAGAAATTCCTCGGGATTGTATTTGGTTGCGTCACCCCGGAAAGCAGGATCGGCTGAACCTTCTAATACCGGTTTGTCCGCAATTTGGATTTGATAGCTTCTCTCATAGGAGGCATATGTTTGAGTGCCTATTTCCCTGTTTCCAGTCCATTTAAGATCAATAAAGTATTGATGATTTTTGCTCATTTTGAATAAATAATTCATACTTTGAAGATAAATAAACATTTTGCCAACCAGTGCAAAAAATTCATTTTACCCATTTGTACATTTAATATTATGAAACGACTTCAATGGTTATTACTACTGTTTATCTCCATAGCCTGTACCCAGGTTGATAGGAAACCCCCGGTTCAAGAATTTAGTGTTAAGCCTTCATTTGATCGAAATGTAAAAGATATCTTAGAAGCATTTA
>JAPUIM010000118.1 GCA_027297025.1 Bacteroidota bacterium
ATAATGGTGCTGATTCCTATTATGGGAGCATCATTATTGAAATTGTTGGATTTAACTCAAAATCCTACCTTATCACCTGGCATATCAAATCAAGTATTGTTTATTGGTTTTATTTCAGCGTTCCTGTCCGGACTGGTTGCCTGTTCCTGGATGATACAGATTGTAAAAAAAGGCAAATTGATTTATTTTGCATTGTATTGTTTTGCCTTGGGGTCTTTATCCTTAATACTTTATTGATGCTTAAGAAAACCTATAATTTCGTAAAGGGAGAAGTACTCTTGATTGACAAACCTTTGAACTGGACATCTTTCGATGTAGTTAAAAACATTAGGAACGCCTTGAGAATAAAAAAAATCGGACATGCCGGCACATTGGACCCGTTGGCCACTGGATTGTTGATTCTTTGCACCGGTAAAAAGACCAAAGAGGTCAATATTTTTCAGGAGATGGAAAAGGAATATGAAGGAAAAATGGTTATCGGAAAGACTACTCCTTCTGTTGATTTGGAAACTGCTATCGATCAGGAATATGATATCTCCCATATAAGGGAGGAAGAAATTTATGAAGTTGTCAACGATTTCATAGGATTTATTGACCAGGTTCCTCCTGTTTATTCAGCCATCAAGGTCAATGGTGAAAGGGTTTATAAGAAAGCCAGAAAAGGAGAAATGATAGAGCTATCCCCCCGAAAAGTGAATGTGCTGCATTTCGAAATAACCCAAGTAAAGTTACCGGAATTGTGTTTTAAGGTCCGCTGCTCCAAAGGAACCTACATTCGGAGCCTGGTTCGTGACTATGGGAAAAAATTAGGTGTAGGAGCTTATATGAGTCAACTGCGTCGTACTGCTATTGGTGAATTCCAGGTAAAACAAGCAGTTACACCTGCGGACTTTTTAAATGCCTTAATTTAGTAATATGAAGATTTACCGAGGTATAGAAGAGTTTAATCCGGTCCAAAATGCAGTGGTCACCAGCGGAACCTTTGATGGAGTACACCTGGGTCATAAGGTCATACTGAAAAGGCTTATTCAATTAGCTAAGAAGCGACAAGGTGAATCAGTAGTATTGACATTTTGGCCCCACCCCCGCTTTGTATTGTATCCAAATGATACTAGCCTGAAATTGTTGTCCACTTTTCAGGAAAAAGCCTCCTATCTTAGTGACCTTGGCATCGATCATTTAATCAAAATTGAGTTCACCAAAAAATTTAGCCAACTTTCATCCGAAGAATTTATTCATAACATTTTGATCGACAAAATCGGAACAAAATTATTGGTCATTGGTTACGACCATCGGTTTGGCAAAAATCGGGAAGGAAGCTTTCAATACCTTGCCAACAACTCACATAAATACGGCTTCGAAATAGAGGAAATTCCCCGTCAGGATATAGAAAATATTGCCGTTAGCTCTACAAAAATTAGAAATGCCTTAGAATCCGGGGAAATAAAAACCGCTAATGAATTTATAGGCAACAATTACAGTCTCACCGGCAAGGTGATAAAAGGCTCACAAATTGGAAGAGATCTGGGTTTCCCTACCGCCAATATTGTGGTAGAGGAATCCTATAAATTGATACCTGCTGATGGAGCCTATGCGGTTAAAATTGGGTATCAAGATCGATGGTATAATGGAATGCTCAATATTGGATTTCGGCCAACAGTAAATGGCACTACACGGACCATAGAAACCCATATATTTGATTTTAATCAGAATTTATATGGACAGGTCCTAACCATAGGGTTTGTGGAAAAGATTAGGGGAGAAAAGAAATTTGAAAACCTGGAGGCCTTAAGTAAGCAGTTAACCCTAGACCGTAAGGATGCCATGAAAATATTGGATTAATATATATCTTTTGCCGTAAACCACATGGTAAGCAACACCCACTCTCCCAAATTGCTTTGGAGTCCTTCCGAATCATTCAAAAAGGACTCGAACCTATCCCACTACCTGCAATGGCTAAAAAATCAACGAGGATTATCTTTTGGAGACTATCAAAGTCTGTGGCAATGGTCGGTAGACTTTCCTGCAAATTTTTGGGAAAGTTTATGGGAATATTTTCCCATCCATTCACATACTCCCTAGACCCAGCCACTTTCTTCGGATTCGATGCCATTTAGCAAATGGTTTCAAGGAGCTACCATAAACTATGCAGAGCATATATTTAAGAAAGAAAATACTGATTGTCCTGCTATCATTTTCAAGTCCGAGATAAGCGATATCCAGGAGATATCATGGGCGGAGCTCAAAGAAAAAGTAGGTGCCTTTCAAAATTTTCTGGCAAATTCCGGTGTGAAAAAGGGGGATAGGGTAGCTGCCTTCCTTCCCAACATACCTGAGGCAACTATAGCTTTTTTAGCAGTCAATGCCTTGGGGGCAGTATGGTCGAGTACTTCCCCTGATTTTGGTACAAGTTCAGTAGTTGATCGTGTTGCTCAAATTTCTCCCAAGGTCCTCATTGCAGTGGATGGATATTCCTATGGCGGAAAGTATTTTTCCAAAACCGAGGTGTTGGAAGAACTTTCCCAATCATTGCCCAGTTTGGAAACCATTGTGGTAATTTCAACCAATATTTCAGAATCCTCACCGTCCTTCAGCTTTGTACCATGGGAAGAGGCACTGTCTCGAAAGGACAAAACAATAACCTTTGAACCGGTTCCATTTGACCACCCTATATGGATCTTGTACTCCTCTGGCACTACCGGTGTCCCCAAAGCCATTACCCATGGTCAGGGAGGAGTACTTTTGGAACATTTAAAATACCTTACCTTTCACAACGACGTTAAACCTGGAGACCGGTGCTTCTGGTATACCACCACCGGATGGATGATGTGGAACTACATACAGGCCTCGTTATTATGTGGAGGCACGGTAGTGATGTACGATGGCAGTCCGACTTATCCTACCATGGATGTATTATGGCAGTTTGCCCAGGATGCTAAAATCACCCATTTTGGAACCAGTGCAGGTTATATAATGGCCAATATCAAAAAGGACACCCACCCAGGTACTGATTTTGACCTATCACCATTAAGATCAATTGGCTCTACCGGCTCTACCTTACCCTCTGAAGGGTTTGATTGGATTTATCAGGAAGTAAAAGAAGACCTCTGGCTGGCATCCATCAGCGGTGGAACAGATGTTTGCAGCGCGTTTGTGGGCGGCAACCCGTTGTGGCCGGTTTATTCAGGAGAAATCCAGTGCCGTGCTTTAGGTTGTAAATTAGAAGCCTATAATGAGTCCGGTGAGGCGGTGTTGGATGAAGTCGGTGAAATGGTGATCAGCCAGCCTATGCCCTCTATGCCCATTTATTTTTGGGGTGATAAAGACCATGAAAGATACAAATCCAGTTATTTTGAAATGTTCCCACATAAGTGGCGCCATGGTGATTGGACTAAGATCACTCCCCGGAATGGAGTAATAATATATGGAAGATCTGACGCCACCCTCAATCGGGGAGGAATTAGAATCGGTACTTCTGAAATATACAGGGCTGTAGACAAAATTCCTGAGATCAGCGATAGTATGATCATCTGCTTGGAAAAAGAGGGGGGTAACTTCTTTATGCCATTGTTTGTGGTACCGGCAGAAGGCGTACAACTGGATGATGCACTAATCCAAAAGATCAATCAAACTATAAAAAATGAATATACTCCGCGGCATGTTCCTGACCAGGTGATTGAGGTACGGGAAATTCCCTATACCATCAGCGGTAAAAAGGTTGAAAGTCCCATAAAGCGGATACTCTTAGGTCACAATATAGATAAAGTGGTAAATAAAGATGCTTTGAAAAATCCGGAGGCCATAAATTTTTTCGTTGAATACGCCAAATCCCAAAAATAGATAGTTTAATAAATGAAAAGATCTGAAATAAATTTTTCCATTGAGTTGGATAAAGATAATGTTCCGGAAAAGATCTACTGGAATGCAGATGAAAAGGAAGATGTAGGTTTTACAGAAACCAAATCTGTCAGTATTTCTCTATGGGATGATTCCAATAAGAATACTTTGAGAATGGACCTTTGGACCAAGGATATGCCGGCTGATGAAATGAAACGCTTTTCTATTGACTGTATTGGAGGCTTGGCCCAAAGTTTGTTAAGTGCCACCGGTGATGAATATATGTCTAATGAGATGAATAATTTATGTGACACATTAGTGAAATATTTAGAAAAGCAACGTTAGTATTTCTTAGATTTCTTTTTCCGATACTCATCTCACTCTTATTAACCTTCTCTATTAAGTATAATTCCTGGTTCCATTTTCTAAAATATTAATTTCCGGTTAGTATTTTATTAAAATTATATTAGATTTAAGAACAGTAATGGGTTGTAGGTAAAGAAATTCGCAATAAGATATTTTGAAAAATAAACATCTTTACTACCTAAAATCAATCATACAAAACCAACTTAATTCTATAAAATTATGGAGAAATTTTCTACCAAAGTCTTATTGTTTTGTTTGGTATTCCTCTGTATTGGCTCTGGCGCTTGGGCCCAGGGAACCTCGGTTTCTGGAAATGTGACCGATGCAGATACCAATGAACCCTTGATAGGGGTTAATATTCTGGTGAAAGGTACCATTACTGGTACCGTTACCGATATTAATGGGAATTTTAATCTAAGCGTATCTCAAAGCGCTCCCCTAACTCTTATCTATTCCATTATAGGTTATGGATCTCAGGAACTGGAAGTTACAGAAAGCACTCTAAGTGATGTTAAGATTGCATTAAGTGAACAGGCTTTGCTGGGGCAAGAGATTGTGGTATCCGCATCCAGGATACCGGAAAATATCCTGGAATCACCGGTGACTATAGAATCGATGGACATCATCGCGATCCAACAAGCTCCAGCTCCCGATTTCTTTGATGCCATCACCCACATCAAGGGGGTCACCACCAGTACTGGAAGTATGACCTTTAATTCCATCAATACCAGAGGATTTGCCACCATCGCCAATGTCCGGTTCGTAACCCTGGTAGACGGTATGGATATCTCCGCGCCACTATTGAATTTCCCCACCGGAAACCTGGTGGGAATCTCTGACCTGGATGTGGAGAGTGTAGAACTGGTTCCGGGGGCTGCTTCGGCCCTGTATGGTCCCAATGCTTTCAATGGTATCCTTTTTATGAACAGTAAAAGCCCTTTTGAGTATCCGGGATTAAGTGCACAGGCTAAAATAGGCGGAACTACCTCTAATGCCAGGTCTTCAGAGCCCCTATATAATTTCGCTCTTAGGTATGCAAAAGCATTCAACAATAAATTTGCTTTTAAGGTCAATTTTTCGATCCTGGAAGCCACGGATTGGGCGGGAAATGACTATACCACCGATAGAAAGATCCCAGGTAATCCCATAGATGCTCCTAATTTCGATGGTTTGAACCTGTATGGGGATGAAGCAGAAATAGCAGGACCACTTTCCGCCCTTACTGGAAATCCGTCCTTAGCCCCACTGGGAGCCATTGACATTCGAAGGACCGGTTGGCAAGAAGAAATTTTGCTGGAAAACATGGACGCCCAAAGCATAAAAGGTGATGTAGCCTTACACTATAGAGTTTCCGATAAAGTAGAAGCCATATACAATTACAGGTATGGGGGAGGAAGCTCAGTTTATCAGGGATCCGCCAAGTTTGTGCTCAGGGATTTTAATCAACAATTCCACAAATTGGAAGCGCGGGGAGATAATTTCTTTGTCAGGGGGTATATGCAGCAAGTAGATGATGGTGATTCTTACAATCTAGACGCCATGGGCGCTTTCCTCAATGAAAGGATCTCTCCTTCGGCTGCCGAATGGGTGCCCAATTACCTCACTACCTATATTTTAGGCATACAGGGATATGTTCCCGGAGTACCTGCTGGCAACGTAGATGCCGCACATGCGGCTGCCCGAAGCGTTGCAGATGCCAGTAGAAATGCACTTACCCCGGCCCAGTTACAACAGTTAATTGATCTGACCCGTACTGAAAATCTCCAAATTGATCCCTTTGGATCTGGTTTCGTTGAAAACTCCCGAGTGTTTCACGGTGAATTCAACTATGACTTTAAAAATCAAATCGACGCAGTAGAAATTCAAGTGGGTGGTAACGTAAGAAAATATAGCATTTTCTCCAATGGCACTATCTTCGACGAAGAACAAAATCCCGATGGTAGCTTTGAAAGGGTAGAATACAATGAATGGGGAGCCTATACCCAAATCGGTAAGAGACTGGGAGACCTGAAATTAACCGGATCTATCAGGTATGATAAAAATGAAAATTTCGATGGTCAGATTAATCCCAGACTATCAGCTGTGTATACCATCAACAGCCTGCACAATATTCGCACTTCATTTCAAACCGGATTTAGGAACCCTGATTCACAATCACAATTTATCTGGTTCCCTACCTCAGCCGGAATCCTGGTGGGAAGTACTGAGCCCAATGCTGCGCGATATGGCATTCACAACGGAGGGGCATTGGATCCTACCACCCTCGCTCCGGTAAATATTGGCTTCGTAGAGCCGGAAGAACTTACCGCTTTTGAAATTGGCTATAAAGGAGTCATTGGTGGAAAAATGTTGCTCGATCTCAACTATTATCACAATAATTATAATGGGTTTATCGGGAATCGTCCGGTGTTAAGCGCTAATCCGATCATACGAAGGGGAGATACGTTAACCAATGCCATAGGCGGAACTAATATCCTAATGAACCCCTATGTTAATTTCCCCGATGATCTGTCTTCCGATGGTATCGGAATAGGATTGACTTATCAGTTAGGCGAGGGGTATACACTGGGATCCAGCTACAATTGGGCCCAGGATAACCAACCAGATATTTCCTCTGACGGATTTATCGGAGAATTCAATACTCCCAAACACAAAATCAATGTGAACTTAAGCAACCGTAACATCAGCGACAGCAATATTGGATTTAGCCTTAACCTTAGGTGGCAGGATGATTTTGTGTGGTCTTCCACTTTCGGAACCGGCAACATTCCTTCCTTTGGTTCATTTGACGCCCAGGTCAATTACAAATGGGAGGCCATCAAGTCCATCCTCAAGATGGGAGGAACCAACCTGATGGGAGGGGATTACAGGACCAATATCGGGTCCCCATTTGTGGGAACCCAATATTATGTCTCCATCACCTTTGATGAATTCCTGAACTAATTTAAAGACTATTAAAAGAACCAATCATGAAAAATAGTAGATATCTCATATACATAATTATTTCAGGACTGTTCATGTGGTCCTGTACACAGGAGGAAGAGGATGTATTGACCAACCCGGACTTTACTCCTACTACTCCTATTCCACCACCATCGGCTGGCAGCGCCAACTTTACCAAATTTGTAGCGGTGGGCAATTCTTTGATTGCCGGATTTCAAGCCGCCGCCCTGTTTGATGAAGGCCAGGCCAACTCGCTGGCTGTCATTTTGAATGCTTCTTTTCAATCTGTTGGTGGCGGAGACTTTAACCAACCCGGTATTAATTCGGAAAATGGGTTTAATTCAACTTTTTCAGATCCTCTAAATGGAATTATTCTAGGCAGGTTAGTGCTGTTTGATGGTGATGGAGACCCAGAAACCACCCCCCTGCCTACCCCTGCAGGCGCACCCGGAGTTCCTGCTCCATTTAACACTGCCGACCTGATTGGTCCCCGCACGGATACCTTGCCTTTGAATAATTTTGGAGTTCCTGGAGCCAGGGTGTTGGATGCAGTATTCCCGGGTTATGCCACATTAAACCCGTTCTTTGGGCGCTTCGCTTCTACTCCAGCCGCCACTATAGTTGGTGACGCAGCCACCGCTCAAGGAACCTTTTTTATGATGTGGCTAGGTAACAATGATGTTTTAGGATACGCCACTGCTGGTGCGGCTGGGCCGGATGCTGAAACTGATGGACCAGCTTTTGAAGCAGATCCTGATTTCGCTACTATCACATTGACGAGTATTGCCAGTTTTACTGCGGCTTTTCAGGGTGCTTTGGGGGCCATGACACTCGATCCTACTAATAATGGTGTAGTGGCCAATATTCCGGATGTAACTGACATTCCATTCTTCACTACTGTAACTTGGGATGCGATTGAATTTGATGAAAACGATCCTGTGGATGCGGCAACTATTGCTGCATTAAATAGTATTACAGCTTTTGGAGGATTTAATGCCTCGTTAGATGGTTTGGTATTGGCAGGTGTCCTTACCCAAGATGATGCGGATAGTAGAAAAGTCGTTTTTGCCAATGGGGACAACTCAATTTTGATTGAAGATGAAGAGTTAGCTGATATTAGCGCCGCTTTGTCAACCATTAACCCGGCGTTGGCCATATATGGGCAGGCCCGGCAAGCCACTGCCGCTGATTTGATCACCCTTTCTGCAGGATCGGTTTTAGGCACCTTGGCTGATCCCAATGATCCAACCACCGCTATTGGTGTGGCCGTACCTTTGGAAGATCAATACGTACTAATTCCGTCTGAAATCGATCGAATTTTAACGCGAACGTCCACTTTTAATATGATCATTTCCGATGCCATCAGCCTATTGGGAGTAAGCGATAGAGTAGCGCTGACCGATATGAACAAAGCCTTTTCGGATTTAACTGCAGCAGGTGGTGGGTTTGTAAACGGTGTCTTGATAGCACCCAGCTTTGCTCCACCAGCAGGGTTGTTCTCGGAAGACGGGGTTCATCCAAATAGCCGGGGATACGCCTATGCCGCTCAGTTTGTTATTGAAGCGATCAATGCCAAATTTGGGGCTACCATTCCAATGCCTAGCATAGCCAACTATGCGGGAACCGGTTTACCGCTTATGG
>JAPUIM010000119.1 GCA_027297025.1 Bacteroidota bacterium
AATAAATATCCTCACCATCATAATTGAGGATTTCTCCATTCCGATAAAACTTAAACAAGTAGTAATCTTGGGTATCCTGAGGCTCCTTGGTATACAACAAGACCTCATAATAACGGCCTCTGTCAATCCCATGGTCCTCCAAATACTTCTTTTCCTCTTCATCTATGTTGTAGGTTAAACTATCAATGGTAGTTACCCGCAACATGGTCTCGGACGAAGATATAGTTTGACCATTAATAACGATCATCAAGCTATAGGTAACCCCCACCTCACCCTGGAAAGGTGTTTCCGACAGGTAGCGACCCGGATTCTCCTGATCTTCCGCGTAGGTAAAACTGTTGCCCCGGTCATCAGTCACCAATACGGTGGCCTCACTGACTCGTGGCGTTTGTCCGGAGGAATAAAAGCCGGTGGTTTCCGATATTTTCACGAAGTGTTGCTTAAACTCATTGGTCAGCAATGCCTCCACAATGATCTGAGAATCCTGCTGATCCGTTTCAATGATATAGGGCTCATCACAACTCCAGATGATTAAGGCTGAAATGGCAGTTAATATTTTGATTTTCATAGGGTTGTTTTTTAAAATTTGATATTGTAAGTGATTGAGGGTAAGATGGAAAACAGCGACACCATCCGGGCTTCTTTTTCCGTGCCGTCTCCTACGATGTTTCCATTTTCATCTTGTTTGGTTCTGGTGTAAACAGTAAAGGGATTTTTCCGGTTATAGACATTATAAATGGAGAATACCCAACTGCTTTTCCACTTCCGGTCCTTATTCTTCCGTGGATATAAAGTGGTAGACAGGTCCAACCGGTGAAAGTCCGGCAGTTTATATTCATTCCTGCCGGTATAATAATCGACATTGTAGTCATCGAACTCATACCGGCCTACCGGTAGGGTAAAAGGGCGTCCGGTGCTGTAAACGAAAGTTGCACCCATGCTCCATTTATCATTAAACTCATAGGTACCTACCAAAGAAAGATTGTGTCGACGATCGTAGTTGGCCCTATAGGTTTGACCCTGGTTGGCACCTTCCACATTGCGAGTGGTTTTGGACAAGGTATAGCTAACGAATCCAGTCAAGTTGCCCTTATTTTTCTTTAAGAATAATTCAATGCCATATGAATCTGACTCCCCTACCCGAAATTCGGTGGCAATATTTGTATTAAAAAAAACATTGGCATTATCGGCAAAATCGGTAAGATTGCGCATCCATTTATAGTACACCTCGGCTGAAAATTCATAGGTATTGTTTCTGAGATTCCTAAAATACCCTCCCGCTATCTGATCGGCTTTTTGAGGATCCAAATAGGGAGAACTGGGTGCCCAGGTATTGAAAGGAAGAGATACCGTACCATTAGCCATCAAATGGACGTTTTGGATCATTCGGTTGTAAGATATTTTTACCGAACTGGTAGGATCTAATAGATAGCGGGCGGAAAACCTGGGCTCCAAATTGGTGAAGGTCTTAATGGGCTCAAGCCTATGGTAGAAAGTAGAATCGATCCTATCATTGTTGATATTATCTTTGGGATCAGCATAGGTGTAAATGGTGGTTTCTCCCACATTCTGAAATAAAGAAAGGCGCAATCCATACTGCAGGGTCAACCGGTCGGTAAGTTGATGCTCATTCCCCAAATACAACGCATGGTCCAGGGAATACATATCTTGCAGTTCTGTAGTCTTAAAGATGGATTGCGGATCATTGGGGTCGATCTTTCCCTGGTTGTAGCGCCTGAAGGTACCATGGTATCCGAATACCAGTTGCACCTTCGGAGTTAGGAAGTAATTAAAGTCTTCTTTAAAAGCTGCCTCCTGAAGACTAGCGGTCCACTCCAAACCCTCAATAGGATCAAATATCTCCAAACTATAATCGAAATTGCTAAAGATGAGAGTGGTGTTGGAAAACAACCGTTGATTGAACAGATGATTCCACCGGAAGGTACCGGTGGCATTGCCCCAACCAAATCTGCCCTCATCATCAAACTCCTGGACATCCCGCCCCAGGTATCCGGCTATAAAAAACCGGTTTTTGTTGTCCTTTTTCCAATTGATCTTGGCGTTGGCGTCATAAAAATATACCTTCGCATCATCACCGATGGGAAACAGATCTATATAGGACCTGCGCCCGGAAATCAAAAAAGAAGCTTCATTCTTTTTGATGGGCCCTTCGATCATCAGACGGCTGGCCAATAAACCCAGTCCTGCAGAAACGCCCAACCTTTTATTATTCCCGTCTTTGGTGCGTACGTCGAGGATAGATGATAATCTTCCACCGTATTGAGCAGGGATCCCTCCTTTCAGGAGCTCCGTCTCTTTGATAACATCGGCATTGAACACCGAAAACAGTCCAAAGAAGTGTGAGGGATCATAGACCGGGGCCTCATCGATAAGCACCAGGTTTTGATCGCTGCTGCCTCCCCTAACAAAATAACCTGAAGTTCCTTCAGCAACTGAAATCACTCCCGGTTGAAGCTGTACCATTTTTATGATATCCGGCTCCCCGAATAAGGATGGTAGTTTTTTTACTTGATTAATATTCAATTTTATCCTGCTCATTGCTACATCTTGCACATTCACATTATCCTTCTCCCCGGTGATCACCACTTCCTCCAAAATTGCTGATTCCAATTCCATTTCCAGGTTGAATTCAACATTGCCAGTCAAATCAAATACCACAGTATGGGATTGATAACCCAGGTATCTGAAAAGAAAGGTATATTGGCCAGGAGGGAGACCTACGGCATAAAAACCGTAGTGATTGGTGATGGTGCCAGAATTTATCTCTTTGACATAAATAGTGACACCGATTAATTCCTCACCATTCTCAGCATCTTTCACATACCCGTTGACGGCAAATCTTTCCTGGGCTAAAATGGAATTAGATATTAAAATAAATACTACAAGGGTTAAGAGTTTTTTCATTGGTTTATCTTTTTCAACTAATAGAAAATCCTACTTACAAAAGATTTCCTTCGAATTCTTCATTTATAAGTCAGGTTAAACCACTATTACCCCTAAGTGTTTATATAAAAAAAATAAAATTAATGATGAGAGGTAAATAGACCCCTTGAATGGCCTGTGGAAGATCAGAAACTTATTTCCCTGCTGGAAACACTAGAAGCACCAAAATAGCCCAATACCATCTGGTTGGGGTCATTCTGGTTGAAGATATTTCCCAATATAGGAGCCGGTGCTACCCCAAAAGGTTCTCCCAGATCCAAAGTCTGTGACTTCAATAGTGATAGGAAATCATGAGCACTCTCACTAAGTGACATTTGTTCTACCCTAACTCGCAAACCACTGACAATACCGAAATTAAGCTCCAATGATCGTTGATTTCCATCTTCAATGCGGTCGTCGGCCAGTAGTAAGTTGGGGGGATCAGTAAGCAGGTCGCCATCAATGTAAATTTTCCACCGGTAAAAATCACCCTTGCCTTGGGGATCGGTATAGTTTACAAAGACTACAATATTAATTGTCACATTAAATGTAGGAAATCCCCCGATGAATGTGTTTAGATTTGAACCCAAGGTATCTATTGGAGGAACCGGTGATAACAATTCCCAAATGGAGGCATATTGCTCG
>JAPUIM010000012.1 GCA_027297025.1 Bacteroidota bacterium
CCCACCGCTATTCCGCAAGGTCGGTGATGGGCGTCAGTGGGAGATTTTACCGGTGTAGGCCCTTCAAAATCATCGGCAAATACTTGCCATTCACCACTGGGTGTATCGCCCTGAAAAGGGACAAACACAATATTGTATCCATCCTGATCAAAACCCAGCCGGTTCCAGGAACCATGGAATGCGATGAAAGCGCCATTTTTATAGGAAGGCGGAAATTGATCCGCCTGGTAAAATAAAAGGTCATTAGGAGCGTAATGAGCAGGAAATCCAATCAGTGGATCTTTGGCTCCGGAGCAACGGCCTACCTTGGTGCCGTCTCCCCCATATTCAGGATTAAGTAATTTCTTATTTTGAAAATGGTCATAATAACAATAAGGCCAGCCAAAATCATCTCCATCCTCGATGGAAAAAAATTGCTCCGCAGGTAATTCCCGGTTTTGTTCTTCAGTGTATAGATCAGGCCACACCCGATGCAGATCATCCCTCCCGTGCATGACAGCATATAATTTTTTTACCACCGGATTCCAGGTGAAGGCCACCAAATTACGAGTCCCGGTAGCAAAGCGATAACCATCCCTTTGCCGGGTTTGCCCTATAATATCTACTTTGAAACGCCAGACCCCTCCTGTACTATCCAATAAAGGACAAGGGTCCTGGCCGGGTATTCCTGCCGCCCTGTCCTTGTCCTGACAAGCATTGGAGGGAGCCCCCACATTGATATAGAGATTTCCATTATCATCGAAATCAAAAGGTTTGGCTGGATGGGCTGTTTGAAAAGGCAAACTATCGATCAATACTTCCGGTTCACCCATAGGTAACAATTCCCCCTCCTGCAGTTTTTGCCGGTAAACAGTAGTGACGGTTGAGTAATATAGATAACCGTTTCTGATCTCTATCCCTGTTCCTTTATTATCTCCAAAATAACGAATGATATCAGCTTTTCCATCGCCGGTGGTATCCCTGAGCGCCACCAGTCCTCCTTCGTTTTTCAAGGTCCTCAATCTCAAATAAATGTCGCCATTGTCACGGATGGCCAGGTGCCTGGCATAACCCACACTGTCGGCGACCACTATGGCCTCAAAACCAGAAGGAAGTTTTATTCCCCCATTCCCAGGGTCCCCTTGTAGGTTCAAAGGTTCCGGTACAGAGGTGGTTTCTTCTCTGGTCGAGGGTTCACAACTCCAAAAGAAAAAAATCAACAAGTAGATAAAGTAACGATAAGTTGTCATGGCGAAGAAGTTAATTGAATCTAATTTATACCTTATATTATTAAAATATAGGCGTAATATCTAACTTAATCCTCTTTTTAAGGATTTCACTTTTTATAAACATGGATGCATTTAAACCTATTCTGAACTGCCTGGAACAAAGTCCCACTATTTTAAAGGACCTCATCGATAATATTCCCAGGAACATGACGAAGAACCAACGGATCCCCGGCAAATGGAGTATTCATGAGCACGCCTGCCACCTGGCTGATGTCCAGTTCATGTTGATAAAGAGATTTGAGATCTTTCGCGATCAACAACCGCCTGAATTTAATCCTTATCTTCCGGGAAACACTGTAAGCGACCACCATCTCATGCAAATGGAACTGGAGTACGCCCTTGAACAATTTTCCAAAACCAGAGAACAGTTAATTGATCTGGTAAAGACCTTAGAACCATCGGTATGGGAAAAAACTGCTAGTCATCCCGAATATTCCGAATACACACCCATGATTTTATTGCGACACATTTTAATGCACGATCACTTTCACATGTACAGGATTGAGCAGTTGTGGTTGACCAACGATGAATATTTATAGAATGGAGTCATTACATTTTTAGAAATGGAAAAAACAAGATTAAGTCTTTATTATCTAGCCAGCTATCTGACCGTGGGAGGATTGGGCTTTTTATTGGCCCCTGAAACTTTTTTAAAACTTTTCCTATCCAATGAAATCTATCCTGGTGCCATTGTTCGGCTATCGGGATTGCTTTTATTGGCACTGGGCGTGTTGATTATCCAATTGATCAGGCTTAAAATTAAGGAACTCTATCCTGCCACTTTGGTAGCGCGCTTGGTTATTTGTACTGGTTTGGTATTTATCTACCTGGAAAGCCACAATCCTTTGTTCCTGGTTTTATTAGGTATAGTTGGGACTGGAGTAATTTTCACCTTTATCTCCTACCAATTGGATTTGCGAAAACAGTGACTTGTGTGTAACCTTGCATCGCTTCACTCATTTTAAATGCACCCATGAACCAAAAAATTGAAGTTATCGATCTGTGTTTTCAGGGCAACACACATACCGTAGCCTGCTTTTTGGTTCATACCTCTGATGGGCCCTTACTAATTGAAACCGGTCCGCATTCAACCTATTCAGGGTCACAAAAAGCACTTAAGGAAAAAGGAATTGCAGTGGAAGATATTAAGCACGTCCTGATCACACACATTCACCTAGACCATGCCGGAGCAGCCTGGGCCTGGGCGCAAAATGGAGCTACCATCTACCTCCATCATTCAGGTGAACAGCATATGATCGATCCCTCCAAACTATATGCCTCGGCTCAAAGGATCTACGGAGATGAGATGTCTCGCTTATGGGGAGATCTTAAGCCTATTTCTTCTCAAAAACTGGTTACCGTAGGTCATCTGGAGGAATTAACCTTTGGAGACACCACCATCAAGGCATTGCACACCCCGGGGCATGCCATTCATCATATTGCCTGGCAGATGGAAGACACCCTGTTTGCAGGTGATAGTGTAGGGGTGAAAATAGACGGTGGTCCGGTGGTTCCACCCTGTCCTCCTCCCGATATCGACCTAGGGCACTGGAATGAATCATTGGACATGATTGACAAGCTGGATATCCAAACTTTATACTTAACCCATTTTGGCCCTGTGACTGAGGTCAGTGCTCATTTACAAGCTTTAAAGTTACAACTAGATGATTGGGCGGGTTGGGTAAAAGAAAGATTGAGCATGGGACAGCAGGCTGATGAAATGATCCCTGATTTTAAGGAATATGTGGCAAACCAACTAAAGAGTTATGGGGTTGATACAGCAGGAATAGAAAAATATGAATCTGCCAATCCCCCTTGGATGAGCATCTATGGATTAATTCGTTATTGGAAAAAGAATGTAGATTAAAACAATTGAATGATTTATCTTTAAACCCGGATTAAATTAAACTATCAATGGAAGAAGGATTTTATATAGATTTTCTTAATGTTTGGCACCCTGCCATGAGGGTAGCGATTATAGGATTTGTTTTGGGATGGCTCGGCTTGTATGCCTATCATCATATTCGGTTATTAACATTAAAAGAATACAAGGCCAAATATGATCACATCAGTAAATATCAGGCAAATTTATTCTTTTACAGTATCCTGTCGTTGGCCTTAGGAGTTATGTCCTACCTCAATACTTTAAGACCGGAGACGGTGGCCCTGGCACCTATGTGGTTTTTTGTTAGATTATTCGTAACCCTTTGTATTGGAACTTTGATTGCATATATAGCATGGCTTGTACTGAATTATAGTTATCCTACCAAAATCCAACGCAAGCTTCAATATTTTAGATATAAACCCCGAATAAATCCTAAAACCGGCAACCGGATGAGATTATTAAGTGAAGAAGAGGAAGACGTGCATTTGGATGAGGGGATGCAGGCTGAGGAAAATGTTTTTTCGGTAGATTATGACGTTTGGATTGACGAAGTAACCAATGATATCAAGATAGAAAAGTACCCCGGTTATTTACAGGCTTCGCAATGCGACCGCTGTAATTTTCAAACCTTAAGACTGGAAAAGGAAGAAATTACCAAAACGGCCACGGAAGATCAAGATGGTGAACTTATCAAACATTATAAATGCAGTTATTGTAATCGAATAAGAAGGGAAACCAAGACCATCGCCAGACTTGGCGCTTCAGGTAAACTATATAAACTACCCGAGAAACTTCATTTCAAAGATGAAATGGACAAAAAAGTGAAAACAGTGGAACTTAAGATATTCTCCAACGATGGAAAATCTCGTTCTTTTGATTTTCCCAGTACCCTACAAGCTCAACAATTCCTGGCAGAATATGAAAGTGAGACCGTAGAATAACAGCTATGGTTGAAAATCAGGTGATAACCAAAATTATAATAGTAATTGAATGAGGCAGTTTTCCTTTTTTCTTTTGGTTACCATATGCTGCTTAATACTGGTTTCGGCCTGCCATGAAGAACCCGAATCCTTAGTGGGCATAGAAATAAGCCGGGATTCTTT
>JAPUIM010000120.1 GCA_027297025.1 Bacteroidota bacterium
TAAATTTATAAGTAAGGAATGTAGGGTAGGTTCCTGCAGTTGATCGGTTCCACATCCGGAAAACCACAACAAGGGAGTAAAAGTTATCAGAAATAAAAAATTTTTGATTTTCATTATCTTTAACGTTTTTGGAAAACGCATCTAAATTAATCGGATAATCTTAAATTTTCATTATTCGGAGGTTATCTGAAACATTGATGATTATCTAAATAATTCGATACATTAAGATGAATCTTTATTAGACTAACAACTTATGGCGCAAATAAAGATCATAGATAACCTAACACTCGATTCCAGGTATCATGGCAAAAAGATCCTGGCTGATATTCGGTATCAAGCGGATGGAATACTTAAACCTGTAGCATTATACATTCACGGATTTAAAGCCTTCAAAGATTGGGGTATAAATAATGTCATGGCCGATTACTTTGCCCGGCATGGTTTTGTATATGTAAAGATCAGTCTTTCCCACAATGGCACTAATCTCCAAAATCCAAAGGACTTTGTAGACCTAGACGCTTTTGCCCTCAACAATTTCAGCATTGAGTTGGATGATACGGGAATGTTAATTGATTATTTATTTAGCTCAAATTCCCCACTATTAAGTAAAGAACTGGATTTAGATAGATTTTTTTTAATAGGTCAGAGTCGGGGAGGGGGTATTGCCATTCTAAAGGCCCACGAAGATTCTCGTATTAAGGCCTTAGCTACCTGGGCAGCGGTGAGCAATTGGAAATGGAGCTGGGATGAGGAAACTTTAAAAAAGTGGAAGGAAGAAGGGGTTCAATGGATCTACAATAGCAGGACCAAACAAAACATGCCCCTAAATTATCAAATAGTGGAAGACCTGACAGAAAACCAAAAAAGATTGAACATTGAAAATGCAGCAAAAGAATTAAACATACCCTTTCTGCTTATTCATGGCACCGATGATGAAACAGTGCCATTTCAGGCAGGTGAAGATTTAAAAACCTGGAACCCCTCCGCCCAGTTGTTACCCATTGAGGGCGCCACTCACACTTTTGGTGGTAAACATCCCTTTTCGGACCGGGAGCTACCTCTACCGGCTCAACAAGTGGCAAAGGCCACTATTGAATTCTTTAAATCCTTATAATTCTCCACTCGTTCATATGATTTAATTGGGAAGTTAAACCAGATAATTATATATTAATCAAAAATATCAGCACTACTTTCTTTTAACAAAATGTCATTGTAACGACACTTCAACATCCCATTTCTGATGAATTTAAACCCTTAAAAAATGAATAACCCTAATAACCATAGTGACTTGACTAGTCCCACCCAGGTGGCGGTTTTTGATGATCTACCTCAAAAGGAACCCCAACACGCTAAAGTTGTCAACACAGATTTAGTGGTAATCCGGTATGGCGATAAAGTTTCGGTGCTTTATGGAAGGTGCCTGCATCGCGGAGCGTTGCTTAGTGATGGATCAGTGGAAGGCGAAAATTTAATTTGTGGGTTGCATAACTGGGATTATCGTATTGAAACCGGGGTCAGTGAGTACTCTCCAAATGAAATCCTCCATAAATTCAATGAGGTCATCCATGAGGGGGGCGTGTTTATTGATGAGCAAGAGGTAGTTGAATTTGAAAAAGTAATCCCTTCACGTTTCAACCCGGATGAATATCTGGGAAATTATATCGATACCCATCCGGAGTCCACGGAGCCCTATACTCTTTACATCAAACATCTTGCACAAAACGGACTGACGCAATATGGTCATCATGGCGCTACTAGTGCTATGGGCGTGGATCGAAATACTCTGCCCAAATGGGAAGATATCCAGTTTCTTCCTGCGCAGTTGGCTCGTAAGCCTTTGTTGGATGAAATCCCGGTAGCCACCAAGGTAGTAATAGGCAAAAAGACAAAACGGCCTTTGGAATTGGAAATCCCAATATTTGTGTCGGATATGTCTTTTGGTGCACTCTCAAAAGAGGCCAAGGTGGCGCTTTCGAAAGGGGCTGAAATGGCGGGCACAGGTATCTGTTCTGGAGAGGGTGGGATGCTTCCGGAGGAACAAGAGAGCAACTCCCGCTACTTCTATGAGCTTGCTTCTGCAAAATTCGGTTTTAGTTGGGATAAGATCAATAAAGTGCAGGCATTTCATTTTAAAGGCGGCCAAGGGGCGAAAACAGGAACCGGAGGACATCTTCCCGGGCATAAGGTGTCTGCCGAGATTGCTGCCGTGAGGGGATTGGAAGTGGGGCAGACAGCTATCAGCCCAGCTACATTTACAGACTTGGTCACTTCTCAGGATTTCAAAGAGTTTAGCGATCAGGTGAGGGAAGAATCGGGGGGAATTCCCATTGGATTCAAGATCGCCGCCAGCCATATAGAAGAAGATATAGATTTCGCTTTGGAAGCGGGTGTCGATTACATCATCCTGGATGGTCGCGGAGGAGGAACCGGTGCCGCTCCCATTATTTTGCGGAACCATATCAATGTACCCACCATTCCCGCCTTAGCGCGGGCCCGCAAGCATTTGGATAAACAGCAAGCTAATGATGTCACTTTGATCATCACCGGTGGACTGCGTGTTCCTTCTGACTTTATTAAGGCCCTGGCATTGGGGGCTGACGCGGTGGCAGTTGCTAATTCGGCCATTCAGGCCATCGGATGTCTGGGTATGCGAGCTTGTCATACCAATAACTGTCCTGTGGGTATTGCCACTCAAAAGGAAAACTTGAGGGCGCGATTGGAAATTTCCAAGTCCGCCAAACAATTGCACAATTTCTTTGAGGCAAGTAAAGAGTTGATGCAAGTAGTGGCCAGAGCCTGTGGTCATGATGATGTGAGTAAATTCAGTCAAGAGGACCTCTCCACCTTCAGTTACGATATGCACCGTTTGACCGATATTAGATTCGCTGGAGTTACCTATTGAATTTTAAAATAAATTAATGATATGGCTAATAAGATTATCAAATGGCATAAAGTGTTGGACTCTCCCGATGATCTTCCGGAAGGCAGGGTCACTACGGTTACAGTAGAGCACATTGGCATATGTTTGACCCACCATAAAGACAAATTTTCCGGTTTAGACAACCGTTGTCCCCATCAGGGAGGTCCTTTGGGAGAAGGCTCGATTGAAAATGGTTTGCTGCGATGTCCCTGGCACGGTTGGGATTTTGATCCCCAAACCGGTCAATCCCCGGGATTCCACGACGATAGTATTGTTACTTTTCCGGTGGAGGTGAGGGATGATGGTGTCTATGTTGGGATGAAACAAGAGGCCCCTCATCAAAAAACCGTATCCGACATAATGGTGGAAACCATGGTAAATGCGGGCATTACCCATGTTTTTGGGATGGTAGGCCACTCTAATTTGGGGTTGGCTGATGCCATGCGTAGGCAGGAAGAACAAGGAAATCTTACTTTCATCGGTATCAGACATGAGGGCGCAGCGGCCTTTGCAGCATCCGCCTACGGAAAGTTAACCGGTAAACCCGCAGCTTGTTTTGGCATAGCCGGGCCGGGAGCCACAAATATGTACACCGGTTTGTGGGATGCTAAAAATGACCGGGCGCCAGTATTGGCCCTTTCAGGGCAGGTACAAACCCAGGTGGTGGGTACCGGTGCATTCCAGGAAGTGGATTTGGTGCAGGCATTTAGTACGGTGGCCGATTTTAATCACCGGGTGATGCACAACAGCAAACATGGAGAGTTGATGATACTGGCCATAAAACATGCGATACTCAATAGAGAGGTTTCCCATTTGACTTTTCCTGATGAGGTACAGGAATATCCCGCACCTTCAGGAGCTCAAGCAGCCACTGTTGAAAATCGCATAGCTCCTTTGCAGATAACTCCACCCCGGGAATCGGTAGATAAAGCATTGGACCAACTACGAAAAGCGAAACGGCCAGTAATCGTAGTAGGGCATGGGGCCAGGTTTAATATGGATAAAATCATCGAGTTTGCAG
>JAPUIM010000121.1 GCA_027297025.1 Bacteroidota bacterium
TTGAAAGGAAGAAGTTCAATGACCAGGTAAATTCATACCAGTCATATATTCGTCAATTTCCCCGGGTATTGTATGCCGGCTGGTTTGATTTTGAGAAAAAGGGATATTTCGAATCCTCACCAGGAGCTGAGCAGGCCCCACAGGTAAGCTTTGACTAGCTACCATGAAATCCTTCGATAAACTGCTGGATGAAACCAGGATCGTTGCTGCCATTGGCAATGTTGAACTGAAAGCCACTGCTGAGGTTCGGGTCCATGTAGAGAAGAGTTGTCCAACAGACGTTATGGACGGGGCAGCTGATTTTTTTGCCAATTTACATATGCACCAAACCAGGTATAGGAACGGAGTGCTCATTTATATTGCCTATAAAGATCACAAGTTTGCTATTATAGGAGATGTAGGAATTAACGACAAGGTGGGCCCGGATTTTTGGGAGCAGGAACAAAAGTTGCTAACCAATCATTTTAGAAAAGCTGAATTCACGGAGGGTATTTGCAAAACCATTGAAAAGATAGGGACAGAACTACAAAAATATTTTCCCTATGAGGCCGGAGACGTTAATGAGTTACCAGATGACATATCTTACGGCGACCAATAGATGAAGTCCCTATGGATCATCTTTATCTTAGTTACCAGCGGTGTACTAGCAGCCCAGGAATTTCCCCCACCACCTGATCCCCCCAGATTGGTTAATGACTTTACGGGATTACTGACTGATGAGGAACAGCAAACTTTGGAGCGAAAACTAGTGGCTTTTAATGACTCTACCGGTACTCAGATTGCTATCGTCACTATAAATTCCCTACATGGGTATGACGTAGCTGAGTATAGCTTTGAGCTGGCTGAGTCCTGGGGTATTGGACAAGAAGGTGAACACAATGGGATTTTAGTACTCATCGCACCTAATGAAAGGCGTATGTTCATAGCAACGGGTTATGGAGTTGAGGGCTTTGTACCTGATGCTATTGCAAAACGAATAGTGGAGGGAACGCTCAAGCCTAATTTTAGAAATGAATCTTATTTTGTGGGCCTTGACCAGGCTACTAATTTGTTAATCGGCCTGCTCAGTGGTCAATTCTCAGCCAAGCAGTTGGAAGAGGAGACTCCAGCTATTCCATTCCTTCTATTAATAGTTGTTTTTTTTATTGTGATAATCTTAATAAGTAAAAGAGGCAGGCGCCACGGAGGGTATCGGGGGCAGGGTGGACACACCTACATGGGGCCTTATCATGGCGGGGCCACTTGGACTGATTTCAGAGGTGGAAGGGGAACATTCGGTGGTGGAGGCGGGTTTGGAGGATTTGGTGGTGGTAGTTTCGGTGGCGGCGGCGCTGGAGGAAGCTGGTGATTGCCGGTTATTTTCGGACCACTAAGCAACCTGCCAATATATCATGTAGTCCCTGCTTTTTTTCAGTCAATCCAATCATAATATATCCGATATAGATAATAAAAGAAGAAAGGAACTTACCAAAAAACCGACCTGTGGCTCTGGAAAATGAAATTTGTTCTCCCTCTAGATCAGTAACCTTAAGATTAAGCAGCATTTTGCCCAACGTACCTTGATAGCTTCCGGATTCCAACACAGCATAGTATAACCAGGATGCTGCAAGACCCAACAAAGCAAACAAACTATGGTGTGGTAACTATAAGTGTGGACATACATCTTAAATCATTCACATTTACAGTTTTAAATGGCTCCAAATATATTAGGGAATGACGTTTTGCCAATGTTAGGAGCATTTTCCTGGTTAGCAGAAATCGTTCGGTACCATCTGGTAATAAAAATCGGCCAGACCCTCGTGGGACCACTTTTTCTTCAATGCCAATGTCACTGGCTATTCGGACAAAAAGCATTGTGCCGGATTTGAGGCATCTTGTCAATTCACCAAACATTTTTAAAAAGTGGCGCTCATTGCGGGCAAAATGAAGTACAGCACTGGCTATAATCAAGTCAAAAGTATGGTCAGCGTAGGGCAGATTTTCGATATCTCCCTGCTGAAAGTGATCTTGATCGAGGTCCTGCCGAAGGGAGCCTGCGATAAATTTCAATGCATTAATTGCCGCTGAGTCTATATCCATCCCATATACATTGTAGCCTGAATTTAAAAAATACATGACATTCCTTCCTTCTCCGCAGCCGGCATCCAAAACCTTCATCCCCGGGTTAAATTTGTTTTTTAGGACCTGATCCAACAGGTATATGTCGATATTGCCAAAATGTTGGTTTACGGATGATATTTCCATCAATTCCAAATTTCTAATTAATTCTAATTTCTAATTCCTAATTTTACAAGTTACTAATTGTATTTTTGAGTCCATGCGTATTATTCGAAGCATGCTTTCCCTTTTCTTGTTGGCGACTATTTTCCCCGGCAATGCACAAACACCTCTGGAACAAGCATTTGCCGAGTTGCAAAAGGGACCTGATCTGCCGGAAGAACTTCAAGCCACTCGTTCCGCCGTTTTCCTCAAAATCTCTTCAATGGACTCCACCACAAAGGCCACTGATTGGGAAGGGATGGCGGAAGAACTCCACAAAAACCTTGTCGCTATGCATATCGATGCGGTGGCCTACTATCGTTGGCAGGACCTCAATGCTGGGTTTGATGCCGCCAGTTCATATCTGGAGGTGCTAAAGGGAAGGGAAATAAATCAAATTATTCTTTTATCAATAGACCATGGGAAATTTCAAATATTTATCATACCCACCGATGATAACCCCGGGTTACTGGCAACTGACCGCCCAACCTGGCATACCAGCAGTAACTCATTGGAAGGTGCCATTGAAACGTTGGCCTCTACTGTTAGACGGGCCGGGTTGGACATAGCCAACTTTCTAATAGCAGAATCGCCGGAGTTTTTTATAGATACCGATATTTTTCTAAAGAATCGTTTTGAATCGTTTCAGCCAGACTTGAAATTGGATAAGCTGGCAGCTCCTTTGTTTTTTGGCAAAGACCCTGAAAATCCGGAGAACCCTGAAGACATGGACCTCGAATCCATCATGCACAGTCAATATCCATTTAGCTATGAATTGGTAAGTACTGATTTAACAGAAGACCTAATGAAAAAAGCTGGGTTTCAGTATGTTTTGCGATACTTGCACACAGACGAATCTACCTTGAAAATTTTGTTGGATTACACAGACCCGGCAAATAACTCTTCGAAGCCGGAGTACAAATTTTACATAAGGCATTTGATCACCGGCGACATATACCTCGGCAATACCTGGGACAGTCAGGCTAGCTGGCAGGCAGCATTGAAAATGCATCTGAATAACATGAAAAAGTCCTTAAAGGTTAAGTAAACGCTAAAATCTAACAAAATTATTCAACTTAATATAGTCTCAATCCTAACGGTCGGAAGATTATTCTGATTTACTTGTATAGACTTAAAAATATCAATTAATTTATTGTCCAATTAAAAGCTGCCTAAGCATAAATGTCCACAGTAAGGAGTAAAACGTTTGATCTGGTAATGTTGGTTGACGACAACGATACTTACAATTTTATCAACCGACGGATCTTGGAGAAAAAGAAGTTTGCCAAAAACATCGAAGTACAAAGCTCGGGAATTGGCGCTTTAAGTTATTTAGAGGAGCACCTTGAAAGCCCTAACAAATTGCCGGATATTATATTTCTAGATATAAAAATGCCGCTGTTGAACGGCCATGAATTTCTGTTTAAGCTAGAACAGATCTCGCGAGCTACAAATAACAATAAATGCAAAGTGGTGATGCTGTCCTCATCTGGAAATGACGATGATATCAACCAAGCCAAAAAATATCCAAGCGTAATAAATTTCATACAAAAACCATTGACCCTTGAAGCGCTGGATAGTCTCAATTGAAATAAACCGAAATGTATTTATTAAAATCGGCTCATTCAATCAAAAATGATGGTCCGGTTCGGATAAACCAGTACTTTGCGTTCCAAATGACTGTAAATTGCATTGTCAGGACTCCTGTTCAGCCTTATTTTCAGGGTTAACAGGAAAGAACTTAAAGGGAATATCAAATCGTTCAGCCACTGGTCATTTGATCAATGATTTAGAAGTCCGGTAAACCGTTCCTTTGAATACCCCCACAGTT
>JAPUIM010000122.1 GCA_027297025.1 Bacteroidota bacterium
TGGTTTCCATCATGGGTACATGTTTATAAGCAGCTGCATGAAATACAATTTCTGGTTTGTATTCTTTGAATATCAAATTCATTCTATTGTAATTGCATATGTCTGCTACAATTGGCTTAATATAAAAAGGGTGCATCTTAATTACGGATCCATTGTGATTTAGCTCATTTTCAAAATCATGCAATGAGGTTTCTGATTGATCCACCAATACCACATTGGCTGGTTTGTATAACAATACCTGTCTGGCTAACTCACTACCAATAGAACCGGCTGCTCCAGTAATCAGTATGCATTTATTCCTAAGTTCCGAACTTACTTTTATGTTATCCAAACGGATACTTTCCCTTCCCAATAAGTCTTCAATATTTATATCCTTGATCTGATTCAGGCGTAGTTCACCTTTTATCCATTTGCTCATGGGTGGAGTTGTTCTAACTTTAATGTCATATTGTAAGCAAATGTCTACCAGCTCATTTTTTCTTTCTAATGAAAGATCTTGAACAGAAATAATCAACTCATGTATATTTAGCTTCTTTATAAGAAACTTTAAATCCTTAGATGCATCATATATTTTTAAGCCGTTTATCTCCTTTCCTACCTTGCGAAGATTATCTTCGATAAAAGCGGAAACTCTTATTTGAGAGTGGTGATCGTGTTCAATAATTTGATTAGTAACCAAACCGGATTCACCTGCTCCAAAAATTAGTGCATTTTTAATGTCTTTTCTTACAGCCTTGGTATAGTAGCGAAAAATATATTTGACGATAATCCGGTAGGCAAAAAGAAAAATTACTGATGAAAAATAGCTGATGATCAGTACAGATAGTGGCAATAAAACCCTGCCCACCAACCAGAGATTGACCCCATTCAAAAGCAAAGTAAGTGCTACACCTAGACTGACGGAATATACAATTCGCAGGCCATCCTGTACCCCAGTATATCTTATTATTCCGGCATAACTTTGGGTGATAAATATAGAAAAAAGTCCCGCAGCCATATATATTAGAATCCCATACTGAAAATCAGTATTGATAATTTCCGAAAAATTAAAATTGAATCGCAACAAATAGGCTATGCAGACTGATCCGAATAAGATCGAGAGATCTATCAAAAGTATTATCCATCTAGGTAGGATTTTCAAGCCTTGGATAAGTCGGACCATAGTAACACTAATACTACTTATATACTTTATTAAACATAATAGGTAACCACTATAAAAAACAATAAGTATTCTATAAATACTTACATACCTTAGTTATTCTGTTTTTAATTACTTCAACAATCATTTCCTGATCATTCCATTTTAAATCAACACTTGATGGCAAACTCAATCCCAGTCTAAACAACCGATCGGAAACTCCATTATGGTAGAAAGGAAAAGCACTTAACGCTGGTTGTTTGTGCATCGGTCTCCAAAGATAGCGGGATTCAATTAAATTCCTCTCCAAATCCTTCCGTATAGCTTCGTTTAATTCTTCTTCCTCTCCTACAAAAGTAGTCATCCATCTGTTGGAAAGACCACCTTCTGGTTCAGATTGGAATTTTATAGATCTTATCTCCTTTAGAGCCGATTTGTAATTCTGATAGATCCTCCGCTTTAAAAATACATTTTCGCCGAGCTTCTTGATCTCCTCACTCCCTACTTTGGCAGCCAATCCATTTATTTTATAATTGTAGCCTACTTCCTGATGTTGATAATAAGGCAGATCGGATTTAGCCTGGTTGATCAAAAATCTGGCCCGCAAATCTATCTTATTTGATTTTGAAACCAGCATTCCACCACCAAACGTGGTGATAATTTTATTGGTATTAAAAGAATAAATACCCAAGTGGCCAAAAGTGCCTACCATTCTGCCATCATAGGTTGAGCCTAGTGCTCCGGCAGCGTCCTCAATAACCGATATACTATATGTTTCACAGATTTTAAGGATCCTGTTGAGTTTGGCCGGCATTCCGTAGGTATGACCCACAATTACCGCTTTAAGGGAATTTCCTTTTTTTAGTCTGTCCTGTATGGCATACTCCAAAAGTTCAGGGCATATATTCCAGGTATCTTTTTCAGAATCCACTAAAATCGGTATCGCATTGCAATAGATTATGGGATTAACGGTTGCTATAAAAGTGAAGGTAGGGCAAATTACTTCATCTCCTGGTTTTATATCCAATAATCGCAATGCAGTATGCAGGGCGGCTGTTCCTGAATTCAGGGCCACCGCATGGTTGACTTTGGTTAATTGACAAAAATTGTTTTCAAAACACCGTTCATAGTGATTGGATTTGAGACTAGGTTCATTCTCCCGTTGGGCAACCAATTTTAAGCCGGAGTCCGGGATACCGGAATTTAATGTCAAAATTTTATATTTATTCACTCAATTATATTTGTCAACCGTTCAACTTCTTACTTCAACTAAAGAAATTGAAAAAATAAACTTATTCTTTTTAAACAAATTAAAAAATGTCAGTATTATTATTTTTAAATCATTCAGTAGAGAATGAGAAGCGATATAATCCAAGTCTAGTTGAAAACGGCTGTCCCAATCAATAGCATTACCCCCTTTCACCTGAGCCAATCCGGTAAGTCCTGGCCTGACCGAATGTCTTTGTAATTCTCTGGGATGATAATAGGCTAAATACTCTCTAAGTAATGGCCTGGGGCCAACAAAACTTAGATCTCCATTTATAATATTTATTAATTGTGGGATTTCATCAAGATGATAGGCCCTGAGAAAGTATCCAAACCAGGTAACTCTCAACTCATCAGGCAATAACCTTTCATGAGCATCCTTCAAGTCCAACATAGTCTTAAACTTAAAAATATTGAAAATACGAAAGTTTTCGCCTACTCTAGGTTGACAAAAAAATACCTTTTCCCTATAAAGTATAAATTGAAGCATAATAATAATTGCCGTCAATGGACTAATTAGCAACAACAATAAGGTGGCCGCGAATAGGTCAAAAATTCGTTTAATAAATCTGTAGAATCTCAATTATTATTGGGGTTTTGAGGGGCCTGTCTTAGGCGCTGTTCCAATGTATATTTTAAATAAATATATGAAATCCCTAGGATAGACAATATTAAGGTGGCGATTAGATAAGAATTTAGCTGTAAGAATTGATAGTTATAGAGAATTACAAAATTGGTAAATACCTGTATCAGTCCATAAACCAGAGAAATCTTCAGATGGTTGGCACCAACAATATTGGCATAATATTGATACAGATGAGATCTATGGGCCCGAAAGATGTTTTCTTTTTTCATTAGTCTGTGAATAATGGTTAATACACTATCCACTCCGTAAACAGCCAATAATAAAATAAATATGTAGTTTCCCGTGGAGAGAATTAATTTACCAATTAGAAATATTATTAAAAATGCCGCAGCTACACTTCCTATATCACCGGGGAAACAGATGGCTGTATTTCTAAAATTATAAATTCCCAATACTGATAAACTAAGGAGAGTATACAAGATTAGGTCCGTATTGATAATAAATTCTACATTTTGGTTGATGTACCATAGAGTGGCCACGGTGACTAAACTATAGATGCCGGTTATGCCATTTATGCCATCCATAAAGTTGAATGCATTGAGGGTGCCAATCATCATAATAATATATATCAGTATCACCCAGTAATCCATACTCATTGCCCCAATTTGCATGAGTAAACAGAGCACACCAATTAAATGGGCCAGAATCCTTCCAATAGTCGGTACATGGATAATATCATCTAAAAAACTAACGATGGCAATAATAGTAGCGCCCAGAAAAAACCACGAAAATGAAATTCCGGATTGCAAAAAAAATATTAACCAGGATATATAAATGATCACCCCGGCCCCTCCAATTGTGGGATGTTGGTGTGAACTTCGTTCATTGGGCTCATCTACGATCCTAAACCATTTAGCCAACCTAAAATAAAGGTTAATCAATAATAATAAGATCAGAAACAATAAGAGATACCACCAAAAGCCACTCATGATCTATGTTCAAATCTAATGAACAATTTCCTTCAAGTACGTTAGCGCTGGTTGAGGATCCCAGTCCAACTTTTCCCTGGCCCTTGTATCGGAATAAGTTAAAGTTTTGGTAATTTTTGTCAATGTACCACTGTTTAAAGGAAAAACATCACCCGTCATATCACCAATTAAAGCCAATACTTTGGCCAATGGATAAGGAATATTAAGAATTTTTTTACCAATAACAGAAGCTATGGTATCTTCTATTTCCTGAAACGAAGGATGGTAACCATCAGTCAGGTTAAAAATTCCTCCGACTTCAGCTAGTTTGGGAATGCATTTTGTCACATCCTCTATCACTACCATGCTTTTTCTGGATTCCCCCTGACCAATTCTGAAATATTTACCCGATTTGATAGCTCTTATCATGGATCCCAAGTTGCCTGGTGGATTTTTTCCTACCACCAGAGGTAGCCTCAGAATCCCCATCTTGACATGCTGTTTCTTGCTCCATTTCACCAGAAGCTTTTCCGCTTGGATCTTGCTTTTGGCATAAGGTG
>JAPUIM010000123.1 GCA_027297025.1 Bacteroidota bacterium
TGTTGTTGCTGTTGTTGTTAGGGGTTACCCTTGCCTTCGTAGCCTAATTTTGGTACTGAAATAGGCCAAAAGCAAACAAAATCTTCTAATTTTGATTACAACTACGAATCAGTTTATTTAGCTGACGTTAAATGAAAAAAAGTGATTAACCATTAAATTATAGGGCCATGGCAATAATAATAACCGATGAGTGTATTAATTGTGGAGCTTGCGAACCTGAATGTCCTAATACTGCCATATATGAAGGTGGTGTAGAATGGACCTGGGGTGGAGGAAATGATTTGAAAGAATTGGAATTGGATGATGGAACTGTAGTAGATGTAGACGAATCACAAGAGCCGGTATCTGATGAATTTTATTATATCGTTTCCGGTAAATGCACCGAATGCAAGGGTTTTCATGAAGAACCACAATGTGCTGCAGTTTGCCCGGTCGACTGTTGTATACCGGATCCCGACCATGAAGAAACAGAAGAACTATTATTAGCCAGAAAAGAAAAAATGCACGTATAGATATTACCAAAAGGAAGAATGAGTGATTATCGACATTTTGAAACCAGAGCAATCAGACCACAAACTGATAACAGTTTGCATAGGGAGCATTCTTCCTCTATCTACATGACATCCAGTTTTGTTTTTGATAATGCTGAGCAAGGTAGAGCATTGTTCGCTGAGGAAATCGAGGGCAACATCTATAGCCGCTTTTCCAATCCTAATCTTTCCGAATTGGTGGATAAACTTTGCTTGTTAGAGGAAACTGAAGATGGTGTAGTAACCGCTTCCGGTATGGCTGCTATGTTTTCTAGTATGGCCGCCCTTTTAAAAACCGGAGATCATGTACTTGCCTCCCGTTCAATATTTGGGGCTACTCATCAACTTTTCACCCAGATTTTTCCCAAATGGGGAATTTCGCATACCTATGTGGACATTAACAAACCTGAGGAATGGGAAGGACTGATCCAGGGAAATACTAAAATGATTTTTTTGGAGTCACCCTCAAATCCAGGATTGGACATCATTGATTTGGAATGGTTAGGCGAACTCGCCCGGAAACATCATTTAATTCTGAATGTGGATAATTGCTTTGCTACTCCTTATTTACAACAGCCCGCCAAGTTGGGAGCGCATTTGGTAACGCATTCAACCACTAAGTATATTGACGGACAGGGTAGAACGGTTGGTGGCGCCGTATTAGGCACCAAAGACTTGATAGAAAAAATACGTTTCTTCACCCGCAATACTGGTCCTGCACTATCTCCATTTAACGCCTGGGTGTTATCCAAGAGTTTGGAAACCCTACCCATACGCATGGAAAAACACTGCCAAAATGCTTTAAGAATAGCAGAATACCTGGAGGATCATGAGGAATTGGAGACTGTTAAATATCCCTTCCTGAGTTCTCATCCATACCACGAATTGGCCAAAAAACAAATGAAATTTGGTGGGGGGATTGTAACCTTTATCGTAAAAGGAGGGTTTGATAGGTGTAGTAGATTCTTAGACGAATTAAAAATGTTGTCTCTAACTCCCAATCTCGGTGATACCAGGACCACTGTTACCCATCCTGCTTCTACTACTCATTCTAGAATGAGCGAGGAGGAAAGATTGGCAGTCGGCATTACACCGGGACTGATCAGGGTATCTGTGGGATTGGAAAATGTCAATGATATTTTGGAAGATATTGAAGTCTCTTTACAGGCTTCTAAAAAGAAACTGATTGCACCAATTTTAACCAATTAGAATTATAAAGTTAATCGAGATGTTAAAACGGTTTATTTGTCATAATACTACTTTCACAGCCTGTTGTAGCTGTTGTATGTGTTGTTGTATTGACATGGTATATCCGTTGAAGGCATTTTAAAATATTACTGAACCCAAAAAAGAGCCTCTGCGGATACAACCACAGAGGCTTTTTTTATAATAAATTTTTTAATGTAATAACTGACATAAAAAACTATGACTCTTTCATTATTAAAATCCATCTCCCCGGAAGCACAGAAGGATGTTCTGGAATTGGAACAACGTATTGATGAATTCACAAATGGGAAAGCTGATGAAGAGAGATTCAGAGCCTACAGATTGACTAGAGGTGTCTATGGCCAGCGTCAGCTAGGTGTACAAATGGTCAGGATCAAACTACCTTACGGTAAGATGACTGGTGATCAATTGATCAGAATTGCTGAATTGTCAGAGCAATATACCAATGGCAATCTACATACCACTACCAGACAAAACATTCAATATCACTATATCAAATTGAAAGATAGCCCCGAGATCTGGGCTAAATTGGAAGAAGAAGGAATTACCACCAGGGAAGCTTGTGGTAACACGGTTAGAAACATCACCGCTTCTGCTACCGCTGGTATTGATCCCCAGGAACCATTTGATATTTCACCCTATGCTCAGGCGGTATTTGAGTATTTTCTTAGAAACCCTATCAATCAGGATATGGGGAGAAAGATAAAGACCGCTTTTTCTTCCAGTGATGATGACTCTGCCTTCACTTATTTCCATGATTTTGGTTTTATCCCCAAGCTAAAGGAGGAAAACGGGCAACAAAAAAGAGGATTTAAAGTGGTGATTGGTGGAGGATTGGGAGCGCAGGCTTTTATCGCCCCCACCGTATATGAATTTTTGCCCGAAGACCAGCTCATTCCCTTCATGGAAGGAAGTCTAAGGGTTTTCGATCGTTATGGTGAAAGAGAAAAAAGATTCAAAGCACGTATGAAATATCTCATAGATGAGAAAAAGGGAATTGGATTAGAGAATTTTCTAGAATTAGTTGAGCGTGAAAAGAAAACCTTAGCCAACCAATCCGTGGTGATCGATCGAAACTTGGTGGTGGAGCCATCCATTCCCGCCATTACGGAACTTCCGGTGGTGTCGATTACCGATCAGGAGAAATATAATAAATGGTTAGAATCCAACGTATTCGAACAGAAGCAAAAAGGATATTTGGGCATTAAGGTCAAACTGCAGTTGGGAAATATCAATGCCAAACCCGCCAAAAAATTGGCGCGACTGGTAAAAAGTTACCTGGCTGATGATATTAGGATTTCGGTCAACCAGGGTTTGATATTA
>JAPUIM010000124.1 GCA_027297025.1 Bacteroidota bacterium
ATAGGAGGGGGATTGGACATATTCCGCGTGTTTCTTACCGGGCCCGTGACACCCCTCGCAGCTTACATTGATTTGGTTCCAGGAGGTATTAAAAGTTTCTTCCTGTGGATCATATCCTTTTTCCAGAAAGGTAGAGTGACAATTGGCGCACATGGTATTCCATCTCATGGCCCCCCGGGTCCAATGCAACCATTCCCTGGGATGGATGTTCAAATCGGGATTTAGGTGAAACCATTGGTTTTTTTCGGTATCCCAGGCAGTACGCAGGGCTTGTAATTTTCCACCGGGCAGGGCTACCAGGTATTGCTGCAGTGGTTCGATCCCGAAAGTATATGTTATTTCAAAATCACCATATTCTCCATCAAGTCCCTCGGTTTCCACGAAATACCGGTTATCTTTTTTATAAAATCGAGAGGAAACTCCTTGTGCCTCGAATTCAGTGTTGTTGAAATCACCCTTCACCGATTCAGCAGTAGCTTCTTTCATGGCCAGGTCGTGGTGCGAGTTTTTCCAGTGATTGAATTCTCCTTCATGGCAGCCAGCGCACTGGGAGGTTCCTATAAACTGGGAGCGGATCCCAACAATTGAAGATGTCTCCGCTGCCACTTTGGTTTCCCGCTGACAGGATTGATATCCAATGATCACCAGCCATAAGCTGCCAATGATTAAACACAATCGAATGGCGGTTTTTGAAAACATAGGGAAAATCAAGAACCCTAATTTAAGAGAAGAGGTTGGAAGTTAGATCAAATTAGACTCCTGAATACAGCTAAATGTTATAGCTAATTAATTCCGTGCGAACGGCAAAATCCCTCAATTTTTCTTGTATGTCCAAAATATACAATAATTAAACCATTATGTACTCTAACATGAGTTAAAGTGTCTCGTATAAACAATTGAAAGGAGAAACTTAAAATGACAGAAACAGAAAAAAGAATTTTCGACCAGCTGCTTAAGAAGGGACTATCCGCACTTGAGATCATGGAAATTTTGGGACAATTACGGGACCTGGCCATCGAATCGGCCCTGGAATCTGACGATGAAATTGATGATGAATTTCCTCATGATCACTTTAAAAGTTTACTATTATGAAAAGAAACATCAAAATTTTACTGCCCATTTTACTATTCATTGGCTATACCGGTCTTTGTCTGTTAACTCCCGATAATGACTCCCATATTGAGATATTGATACCTGAATTAAAACAAGCCACCCTGGATGGGATGAACAAGAAACTGGCTCAATTTGATCAAGGTCCGGTGGAGTACCAACAAGTGGCCAATTTGGTAGATAGTTTTTCAGAATTGGTAATGGAACGGATAACCTACAAGAATTACATGTTTTTCAGTTTGGGGATGACCCAAAAAGGGATACCGGTTACGGTAGGGGCAATGGGTAAGGTGCATTTCGTTGCTACCAAAGAGGCCCGGGAAGCATATGAAAAAATAGTTGGAGATAGTTATTCGGTGTTTTAATTTAGAAGAGTATTAGATGTAAATTTTTATTTAATAGAATCTATTTTCTTCACAATGGTGTGTTTTTTAAAATTTCAATCTTAGATATGTATCAATTACATTTGACTGGTTATTAACTAACAAACCATGAACCTCAATTCCTTATTATTAATTTCCGGACTATTTCTAGTAGTATTATTAATTTATTCCTGTTCGGAAACTATTGCCCTCACCAACACCAGCAAACCCAACAGAGCTACTAAAAAATTCGAAAAGATATTAGTGGTGGGGTTAACCAAAAACACTAAAAACCGATCCCTTGCGGAAGAGGAATTAGTACTTTGGTTGCGATTGGATAACTTTCAAGCTGTAGCCAGCAAAGATTTTATACCATTAACCGAACACACCCCCACCCGAGAAGATATTTTACCGGTAATTAAAAAGGAAAATGTGGATGCGGTGCTCACCATGAAACTGATAGGGGTGAAAACCGATTTGGTTTCCAACGACGTATTTAATTCTGATGCCTTGTTGTACGAATATTTGAAAACCCATGATGGAGAGTATGTCCAGGGTTATTATCGCAATGAAAAAATACTGGTGCTGGAATGTAATCTGTATGATGTGAACAGTGAAAAAATTGTGTTTACCGGAAGATCCGAAACATTTCAACCACAATCAGAAGAGGAATTGGAGCGTCTGACTGATGACTATGCCAAATCATTGAGCATTAGTCTTAAGAAAAGTAAGTTGTTGGTCCCCACTCTGGAGTAAATTGACCACCGTCATCCCTGAGGAGTCTCGATGGGGTCGGGACCGGGAACCTAATATATTGTGAACAAGTTCCTGTCCCAATAACTATCGATTATTTAAACCACACCAGCCCTACATTGATCCCGAGATAGGTATAATCGATAGAATCGCTGGAACCGATGGCATAATTATATTTGATTCCCACATTGGCCCCCAGGTCATCGGTGAAGGGAATAAACACACCCACTTCGGGATAAAACGCAAAATGCCAGTTATTATTTACGATGGTGAAAATGCCTATATCTGTACGTTGGAGGCTGCGAACCGTTCCCACACCTGCCCCCAGATAAGGTCGTACCCCTCCATCTTCTCCAAAATGATAGTGGCCGGTAAACATAATGGGGAAGGTATTGGCATAACGCACTTGGAGTCCTGAAATATCATTACCATCAAATTCAAACAATCCATCTACCCGCTCCTTAAATACTTGCCAACCCAAATAAAATCCAATTGTAGCATTATCTTCAATGAAATACCTGGTATCCACTGATACACCGCGGAAACTGGTGCTATTGGTATAATCCTGCAGATCAGATACCGGGAAACCCATGTTGTAGGTAAGACTGGTAGCTACCTGGGCCTTAAGTTCTACACCCAAAAAGGCAATTATGATGATTGATAATATAAATTTCCTTTGCATGATGATTTTTGTTTCTAAAAAATTAATTGGTTCCCAAATAAGGTGATTGATCAAAGGCCTGATTGATACCATTGGTAACACGGGTCTGTATGGAGGCTTCACTTCCTGTTACCAAGCCATTCAAAAAGGCACTCCAAATAATGGGAATGATCTCTTCACCGGTATTGGGGTTATTGGGATCGATCATATCAATAATAAGGGTTCCTGTGGTGTAGCTGGTAACGACCGGCACATAGGGATAACCTCCACCCCAGCCTGGTCCGTAACCCCAACCCGGGTACCAACCTCCCCACCAGCCCCAATAGTCCCAAATGGGATAACCGCCGCTGATTATAAAGTTATCGATCACCAATAATTCTACAAATATCACCAGATCAGGAGGATTGATTTGAGAACTATCTTCTTCCACATAACCCAGGGAATTCAAATTGGAGCGCACCAGATCTAATATATCCTGATCAAAAGGACCTTCTTCACTTTCCTCGTCCCCAATCCTGATTATTGAGTCTGGTAAACTATAGGTTTGAAAAGTGGAATAATCTATGTTTTCATCGGGTACAGTCACCACCAAATCCAGCTCACTGACCGAAACCTCCTCGCTGGGATAACATCCAGTCATTAATAAGCCTAATAATCCTAAGATCAGCCAATTTGAAATTTTTACTGTATGTCTCATCATCCTGTTTAAAATTAAAAAAAATCAGTTATACCAAGTATAACCGTTTATCAATCCAATTGTTTTAATGACCGCGAAAATATGATAAAAAAAGAAATAATAAAAATAACACCTTAAACTCCGTCCGGCTGTGGATCCCAGCGTAGATGGGTTATGCACAGATAATCCCTTTGGTTGGGACCTGTGCAATAATCAACCGTTACATGCAGGCTACCATTAACTTCATCAGACCAGTGGTATTGATAAGGCTCATACAACTTAATTTGGCTTTGTGCTTCAGAGGTTTTTCCTTGCCACTCTGTCAACCCTACTTCCTGTAGAATGTTATTTAAAGAGGCAACAAATGCCTCTTCATCTTGCTGATTGACCATGGGTTTGTACTTGCCTTCAAAGATCCATACCATAGAGCCATCACTTTCCGTAAACCGGTTATATTCATAATCAAAATCCGAGGGATTTCGAGTTTCAAACCTTCGGACAGCAAAAATGGCTAATAGCAACAATCCCAAAGCAATTACCAAGCCGGTGGACCATTGAGTGGTATTCCCTGTAGACAAAACAAACTACATTTCACCAACAAAGG
>JAPUIM010000125.1 GCA_027297025.1 Bacteroidota bacterium
ATAAGAGGTCTCAAACAAGACATATTGGAGGATCAACAAGCAAGCTGCCATTCCTATAGAAAGGCCCATAATATTAATGATCGAGAATACTTTGTTTTTCAAAAGGTTTCTGAATGCTGTTTTGAAGTGATTATTTAGCATGAGTTTAGTATATCGTTTTCGGTTTTTCGTTTGCACACTTGTTACCTGGAACCTGAACCCTGATACTCACTTATTCAATTTACGTGCCATCGATATATATTACTGATAATCAATAGTTTGGAAATAACCTAAAACAATTTGTTCTAATTTTTTGTGTCATAATGATACGTTTAGTTGTATCACTTTGACACAATCCATAACTTGGAATCACAAATTGAGAAATGAAAAATAAAGATGGTAAAATACTGATAATTGATGATGACCAGGATGTACTTTATACTGCCAGGATGATCCTTAAAGATCATTATGGATTGGTTAAAACTGAGAGTACCCCCAATAACATCGAATCTGAAATAATGAATAGCGATTACGATGTAATACTGTTGGACATGAACTTTGCATACGGAGCTACCAGTGGTGAAGAAGGTATTGAGTTATTAAAAAAAATTTTAAATATAAAGCCGAATGCCAAGGTTCTTATGAATACGGCATATGGGGATATTGATCTGGCAGTAAGCGCCATGAAAGATGGTGCCACTGATTTCCTGGTAAAACCCTGGGAAAAAGAAAAACTTATTTCAACGGTTAAAACTGTTTATCAACTATCCCGATCTGAAAAAGAGATCAAAAACTTAAAAACCAAACAAAAGATTCTTAACAAGGATCAGGATCGCCAATATTCAAAACTGCTTACTCAAAGTCCTGCAATGAACAAAGTATTGGAAACAATTGATAAGGTGTCAAAAACTGATGCAGATATTCTTATTCTTGGCGAAAATGGAACCGGAAAGGAATTAGTAGCCAGGGAGATTCATCGAAAATCAAACCGCTCAGAGGAGACATTTATTAATGTAGACCTGGGAGCGCTTCCTGAAAGTCTATTTGAGTCTGAATTATTTGGTCATGTTAAGGGAGCTTTTACTGATGCCAAGGAAAGCAGGCCTGGCCGGTTTGAGTTGGCCAATCTCGGCACATTGTTTCTGGATGAAATTGGGAACCTCACTTTACCGCTTCAGTCCAAGTTATTGTCGGCTTTACAAAACAGACAAGTAGTTAGAGTTGGCTCTTCAGTACCAATATCATTGGACATACGCATCATTTCAGCTACTAATCGCTTCCTGGATGAAATGATTGATGCAGGTGAGTTCCGGCAAGATTTGTTATATAGACTAAACACGGTCGAAATCAACCTGCCTCCATTGAGGGAGAGGCCTGAGGATGTTTCACTTCTACTTAAATTTTTTCTAAAGCAATATGGAAATAAATATCATAAATCAGGATTAAAAGCAAGTTCTTCAACCATCAGAAAATTGGAAAAATATTACTGGCCTGGCAATATAAGGGAATTCCAACATGCTGTTGAAAGGGCGATTATCATGTCTAACTCATCGGTGCTGAATCCAGAGGATTTTTTGGTTTCCTCTCCAAAAACAGTACCATCCAAATCGTCATTAAAAGTAGAAGATCTTGAAAAATCAGCCATTGTGAATGCCCTGGAAAAGTGCCACGGAAATCTTACCAAAGCAGCTGTAGAATTAGGATTCGGAAGAAGTACTTTGTATCGCAAAATAAATAAATATGGGCTCTGATAATTTTCGGTTAAAACTTATTATCAGGATAATTTTGATCCTCACCCTGGGATTTGGGACCATTTATGTTTTAACTCAAACACATTTTTGGCTGGTTTCCATTTGGTTAGGGTTGTTCAGTATTTTGTTGATTTTTGAGTTGATCCGGTTTCTTGAGAAGTCAAAAAAGGAGCTGGCGAATTTTCTATTAGCAATACAACAAGGAGATTTTTCAAATACCTATCCCAAAAACAGTAAGAGAGAGTCCGATTACAACTTGTACAAAGCTTTTAATATTATTAATGCAGAGTTTCAGAAAATCCGCCGACAAAAAGAGTCTAATTATCATTATCTGCAAGCAATTGTTGAACATTCAGGCGTGGCATTAATTTGTTATCAAGAAGAAGATGGAGAGATTAATTTAATGAATAAAGCTGCCAAGGTCCTGTTTCAAAAACCCTACCTTAAAAACATCAGTTCTTTTCAAAAAATAGATTCTACAATACACAAAGCTATCGATGAACTTAATAGTGGTGAAAAGGAATTAATTAAAACCGTCATTAATGGCGAATTATTAAATCTTTCAATAACGGCTAAAGAACTCCGCATGGATGACGCCTTGTTTAAATTGGTTTCATTCCAGGATATAAAAACTGAGTTGGATGAACATGAAGTCGATTCATGGCAAAAATTGATTCGGGTCCTTACTCATGAGATCATGAACTCGGCCATACCCATATCCACCCTTACCTCTGTAATTAACCAGAAGATAAACACTAACAAGAACAAAAAACCATTGGCTCACTTATCTAATGAAGATGAAGAGGATATTCTTGGAGGGTTAAAAACTATTGAAAACCGCAGTAAAGGACTGATCCAATTTGTAGAATCCTATAAAACTTTAACCAGACTTCCCAAGCCTAAG
>JAPUIM010000126.1 GCA_027297025.1 Bacteroidota bacterium
TTATCCAGAACGATACTAGTTGTGGGATGTATACATCTCAAACCATTTACTCAACCAACATAAACCAAAAACAACTATGGAAGAATTATTTGGAAAAACACAAACGTATCCCAACAGCAGATTCTACAATCCACTGTTAACAAATAACAGGATTAAACCGTTAAACTGTAAACTTATTTTAGGGCGATACAACCTCCCCCTTCGAAGGGGGCTGGGGGGATGAAAAAAGTCAATCACCATTCTAAATTTGGGGACTTTGCATAGGGCAATAAGGATGGAGATAAAGACTCCTCACATCCCCGCATATTTCCTCATAATAGGCCGGGTTTCGGACCTTCGGGCCACCTCCTTAAATCCGGCTTTAACAAAAGTTGAATACAAACCTGTCCAGGCAAAAACATCGGGCATTCTGTCCTTCTTAGGCTGAACCGGGTAGGCTTCTACGATCTTGGCTCCTTGATTAAAACAGTATTTCACTGCCTCATTTACTAAGGCGCTGGAAATGCCCTGATTGCGAAAATCCTTAATGATAAATAGACAAGGAAGTGACCACACCGGTAGATCATCCACCTTTTTTAGGACCCTGGACCGGTCAAGTACGGGAAAAGAAGATCGTGGTGACAAGGCACACCATCCTATGGGATTATTTTGGTGAATGGCCATTAAACCAAGTGTATCCCCCGCTCCCACCAAAGCCTTCATAAGATTTTTATTTCCCTCACCTTTGCTTGTTTCGTATTCCGATCTTTTTAACCGCCACCACATACACCAGCACCCTCCACAAGCACCTTTTTCACCAAACAACTTTTCAAATTGCACCCATGATTCAAGGGTAAGGGGCTGGTAAGAAAGGTTTGGTATTTGAATTTGGGGATTTATTTTTTTCATTATGGCCAAAGGTTCAAGCAGACCAATGATAACTATTAAAAACCATCCAAATAATTAAATTGAAAATCCGGTAAAAGTTAGGCTATTTTTGAAGTAATAGAAATAAAAATTACAACCATGAAATACTTACGATCTGCATTCCTGATATTTTTTGGAATATTCCTTTATCTGGCTCCATCCACAGCCCAGGATAAGAAGGAAATCAAAAGCATTGATGATGTTCCACGATTCTCCTACCTCTCCGAAGCGACGGCTACCGAGGTTTTTAGTTCAGAACAAAAACTTAAAGAACTATCGGCTAAAGTGCAGACCGATTATCAAAACCTTTTGGAGCAGTATATTATTGAGGACAAGACCATAATCAAAGAAGTTCTAAGCACTCTCAAGAATATAGATCTCCACAATGGTGACTTGGATGGTGCTATGGCCAAAGTAGAAAAAATAAGGGCGTTACAAGAAAAACCAGCGGACAAACTTCTGAGTGGTTTATCCAATATGGCCTACATAAAAGCCAAAAAAGATACCCATGGCCAAGATGAAGCTGCCTTTAAACAAGCGTTCAAAAGTTACTTCAATTCTTCTATTGCTCCTCTTCCCTGGGATGTGGTACAAGACGATGTTGAATCCACCAAAGGTTCTTTAGAGATCTATAGTGAAAATTTGATTTTGGGGATCATCAAGGAACGCATGGATCCTGCTGTAGAGAAAACGGGTCAAATGAGCGACGAGATCGCCAGCTCTTTGATAAGTATGAAATACCTGGTAAAATTTATACTTCCGGTGAAGCAGGAAATGATTGCGGTATATGAAGATTATATCAAAGCCAACAAGGTAGAAAAAGTGGATATCTGGGCAGATAGGGATATCAATATCTCCGGCGAGAAAGATCTATCAAAGGTAGTAGTGGCCATATGGGATAGTGGTGTGGACATGGAAATATTTAGTTCCCAAGCTTATGTGAATAAAAAGGAAAAACCAGATGGGAAAGATACTGATAACAATGGATTTGTCGATGATATATATGGTATCGCCTACGATCTGCAGAGTAACAAAACCAAAGATGTGTTATATCCTTTGACCGCGGAACAAAAGGAACGCTTACCCAATATGGTGAATCTAATGAAGGGATTGCAGGATCTTCAAGCCAATGTCAGTAGTGAAGAAGCTTCCGCTTTAAAAAAGAAAATGTCACAGATCAAACCCGAAGAAGTAAAACCTTTTATTGAAGAATTGAATCTGTTTGCAAATTATGCTCATGGGACCCATGTTGCGGGAATTGCCTCCAAAGGCAACCCCAAAGCATTGGTTATGGTTTCACGGATCACTTTTGATTATAAAATGATCCCTGACCCTCCCACCAAAAAATTATACAAACGATTTGCCCAATCAGCCAGGGAAGCCATTAACTACTATAAACAAAATAAGGTTCGTGTGGTCAATATGAGTTGGGGAGAGTCACCTCAGAGTATAGAATCAGCCCTGGAGGCTAATGGAATTGGAGAAAATGCCGAGGAGAGAAAAAAAATGGCACGAGAGATGTTTGATATCTTCAAAACCGGCTTATATGAGGGTATAAAAGGAGCTCCTGAGATTTTATTTGTGACCGCCGCTGGAAATAGCGATAGTGATAGTGAATTTTTTGAGCAAATACCATCATCTTTTGAACTGCCCAATATACTTACCGTAGGCGCAGTGGATCAAGCCGGAGACGAAACTGGTTTCACTAGCTTTGGAGATCATGTAGATGTTCATGCCAATGGATTTGAAGTAGAGAGTTACATACCCGGAGGCAAATTAATGAAGATGTCCGGTACCTCCATGGCTTCTCCTAACGTAGCCAACCTGGCGGCAAAGTTGTTGGCCATAGATCCATCTCTCACCGTACAGGAAACCATTAACTTGATTAAAAATGGTGCTGAGGTAAGTGAAGACCAGAGAAGGACATTGATCCACCCTAAAAAGTCAGTAAAACTGCTCAAAAACAAAAAATTATTAAAATAGGGGTGTCACAAAAAAATAAGAAATCGTCATTCAGGAGATTGTCTACCTTCGCCGTAGCGGCTTCGTGCAGGCAGGTACGGCGGACAGGCAATGACGTGAGCTTTTGAGACACCCTTTTTTCTTTCTCCATAATTTCAGTATTCAGTTTTTTATTAAATTTCCACTATAATACAGCTACTAACACTATCAATCCCAAAATCCAAGTAGGTAGCTCATGGCAAGAGTATCTAAACTTATGGTTGAATTGATCATCAAAATATTGCTGATTATCATTGGTTTATGGTTGTTTGGAAATTTACTGACCGGGCCCCTCCTATCCTTCTTTGTGTTTCTACCCACCCCTTTAGGATCAAATTACAAATTTAAATTTGACCACCCTTTTGAGGAGATATTCCTGGATACACCCAACCAGGGGAAAATTAATTGTTTGTGGTTTAAAAATTCTGAACAGTCCGGCAAGGGTGTTATTGTCTACTAC